>JAKSJS010000072.1 GCA_024398155.1 Bacteroidales bacterium
GCTAACCTACGCGACATAGAGTCCAGGCCCAACTACCGCTTTGTCAAGGCCGACATCTGCGACTTCGATACCGTCTTCAACCTGATGGCCGAAGAGAAGGTCGACGGCATCATCCATCTTGCCGCCGAGTCCCATGTCGACCGTTCGATAAAGGACCCCTTCACTTTCGCCCGCACAAATGTAATGGGTACCCTCTCGCTACTCCAGGCAGCGAAACTCTACTGGGAGTCGCTTCCGGAGAAATACGAAGGCAAGAGGTTCTACCATATTTCGACTGACGAAGTATACGGCGCTCTCGAGATGACCAATCCCGAAGGCATCGAGCCTCCCTTCACGACCAAGGCCTCGAGCGGTTCCCACCATCTTGCCTATGGTGAGAAGTTCTTTACGGAAGACCTCAAATACCAGCCCCACAGCCCCTACAGCGCCGCGAAAGCCTCTTCCGACCATTTCGTCAGGGCTTTCCACGACACCTACGGACTGCCGACGATCGTGACGAACTGTTCGAACAACTATGGTCCCTACCAGTTCCCCGAGAAGCTCATCCCTCTCTTCATCAACAATATCCGCCACAGGAAGCCGCTGCCTGTATACGGCAAGGGCGAGAACGTCCGCGACTGGCTTTATGTCGAGGACCACGCCCGCGCAATAGACACAATCTTCCATAACGGCCGTATAGCCGAGACCTACAATATCGGAGGTTTCAACGAGTGGAAGAACATAGACATAATAAAGGTCCTCATCTCGACGGTCGACCGTCTTCTCGGACGTCCCGAAGGCGCAGACCTAGACCTCATAACCTACGTCACTGACCGTGCCGGCCATGATCTCCGCTACGCAATCGATTCCTCGAAGCTCCAGCGTGAGCTCGGATGGGAGCCTTCCCTCCAGTTCGAGGAAGGAATAGAGAAGACCGTAAGATGGTATCTCGACAATGAGGCATGGATGGACAACGTAACCTCCGGCGACTACCTCAAGTATTATGATGACATGTATTCTGGGAGATAATCCTATGAAGAAAATATTGATGGTTTTACTGCTGGCTTCAATTACGACCAGCAGTTACTGTTTTGAGTGGCAGCATCAGACAAATGAAGAGCTGAGGAGCGACATGATCGCTTTCGCGGAAGATTTCGCAAAGGCGGAGGACGGTACGCGCATCGGCCGTATCCTCAAGAGATTCGTACGCAAGGAGAACAGGAAGGCTCTCCGTGCCCCATACGCATGGGCGGACGATACCCGCGCCCTCGTCGCAAAGCTCGAAAGGATATGCCCTCCGCTCGTCCAGGAGCCTTTCCTCGGGACGGCAATACCCAACGGCAACCCCCTTACGAGAAGGAACATAATGCGTCTGATTGACTTCCCTCTCCATTTGGACAATCTCTATGAGGAAGCCCCTGAAGGAGATGTTGAAACCTTTGAAAAGGTCTCAGAAAGATATGCAGCGGACGCAAGGAAGAAGGCGCTTGGCTGGCTCTCAGCCCCCGCGCCTGCCCCTGGAGTCCTCTCAATAATAAAGGTGTATAACCATGGGTATATACTCCGTACAAATTCAAAGACAGTAGTTGTCGACGTAGTTTGGTCCGGCGACAAGGAGGGCGCCGGGGCAATTGCCTCCGCCGCCGACCTTGTCCTTCTCTCCCACCCCCACATCGACCATTACAGCGACAATGTCATGGAGGCTTATGCTGACTGCGGGACTCCTGTAGTATTGCCCTCCGACGTTATTCCGGGCCGGGATTGGGAAGGAAAGATCATTGTGGAAAATGACGTTTTGGATGAGCCGCTGAATGTGTCTGGAGTAAAGATATATTCTCTCCGCGGAGCCCAGAATCCGGTGCCCAACAATGGCTATTACATCGAGGTCGACGGCTTCAAGGTGTTCCTTCCCGGCGAGAACGACGACCACGCGATCGAAGAGCGCTTCGCCTCCTTCCCTGCGCCTGACCTCATGATGTTCCCTTCATGGAACGGGATTACCGATATTATGGAGTATGTAAGGAAGATGGATGGATACGACCCGTATACCACTGTATATGTTCCCGGGCATGAGAATGAGTTCATCTATCATGGCGTGAACCACCGCGAGTCGTACCGCGAGCTTTTCTCGCGCAGCGACCGCCTCGGCGCCCATACTCCCTACCCTTCTCTCCTGCTCCTCGACATAGGTGAGTCCTACGACTTGTGAGAATTTCGCCTGCGCGGGATAGCAGACGGGTATAAATTGGTCTTGTCGAGAGAGGCCTTGAAGGTACACTCGTAGTCACCCATATCCCAGGCTCCGGATGAGTCTGAGACCTTCACGATATTGGCGCTTATCGTCTTGGACTTGAACTCTCCTCCGTTCTCGGGGCCGTCAACGTCCTCGAGGCGTATCGTGTATACTATATCCTCAGTGTTTCCGAATATCATCGAATAGCTGTCGTGAGCGCTCGCGGTGCCGTTCTCATCGGTGTAGGCGGTCTCCATTACGGGTTGGATCTCATTGTCTTTATATTGTTCCTGGAGAGTCACCTTGATTCCCTGGATGGGATTGGATTCCGCGTCAGTGACGACGCCCTTCAGTACAAAGTCAGTATGAGGGCAGCCATACATGACGGCGCAGGATGTCGAAGAACATCCAATGCCTAAGATTGACAGTATCCAACTTCCGATTACGGCCAATATCGAATTTACTTTCGCTTTCATAAAACTTGTAATGGTGTTTGCAAACAGTATATAGATGCAATCTATATCGAAATGGTTGCAGAGCTATTTCGAAAGGAGGTAGGAGGCGAAGATCCTTGCAGCGGACTCGACTTTCGCGGCGCAGGGACGCTTCCTGTAGTACTCGGCGTTGCGCTCGTCGGGGACGGGCGAGCCGATATTCGTGTCGGCGAGGGCGCAGGCGGGAGCCGCGGCCCCGGAAGCCGGCAGCGAATCCTCGAACGAGCCGAGAGGCTTGAGGCCGAGAAGCTCGGCGCATATTATCGAGCCGTTCTCTGCCTTGTAGGTGGCAAGAAGCTTCTGGACAAGACCGTAGCAGGCAGCCTTGGCCTTAGGGTCCTCGCCGGCGGTCTCGGGCGAGTCGAGACCCGCAAGGACAACGAGCCCGGAGACAGCGCCGCACATCATCCTGAGGCGTCCTACGCCCCCGCCGAATCCGGCTCCTACCATAAGGGCCTGGGCCTCGGTAAGGCCGTAAAGGTCAGCAAAGGCAGCGACAACACTCTGGCCGCAGCCGTAACCTTTCATGAAATATTCGACAGCGCTCTGAACACGCTCGTCAAGTTCTTCTTTCGTATACATATAATGTTTCTATTTCTTCAGACCGAGCATGTCGAGGGCCTGTTCCCTCATCTTGTACTTCAGTATCTTACCGGCAGCGTTCATCGGGAACTCATCGACGAAGGCGAAGTAGCGCGGCACTTTGTGACGGGCCAGGCGGCTCATCGCAAAGGCGCGGAGCTCGGCCTCGTCCAGGCTCTCCCCTTCCTTGACTATCACCCATGCCATCGCCTCCTCGCCGTATTTCTCGTCGGGTACGCCGATGACCTGGACGTCGCGGACCTTGGGATTGGTATAGAGGAACTCCTCGATCTCTTTCGGGTAGAGGTTCTCGCCGCCGCGGATAATCATATCCTTGAGGCGGCCGGTAATACGGAAATTACCTCTTTCGTCCATTGCAGCAAGGTCTCCTGAATGCATCCAGCGCTCCCTGTCGACAGCTCCGGCAGTCGCGTGGGGCATCTTGTAGTAGCCCTTCATCGTATTGTATCCGCGGGAGCAGAACTCTCCGTTCACGCCCGGCTCCACTTCGAGGCCGGTCTCGGGATCCACGACCTTGCATTCAACATGTGGGAAAGGATAGCCGACAGTCTCCGTCCGGACGTCAATAGGATCTGTCCAGGAACTCATCGTACATCCGGGGGCAGTCTCGGTCTGGCCGTAGACGCTTACTATGCCGCGCATGTTCATCTCGCCGGGTTCTGCCGCCCGCCTCATAAGCTCGGGCGGACAGCCGCTGCCGGCCATTATTCCGGTCCTCATGTAGGAGAAATCGGTCTTGCGGTAGTCGGGATGGTTGAACATCGCGATGAACATCGTCGGTACTCCGTTGAAGCAGGTTATGTGCTCGTTGTGGATGCAGGCGAGGGACGATTTGGCCGAGAAATACGGCATGGGGCACATTGTGGCGCCATGGGTCATAGAAGAGGTCATCGAGAGCACCATGCCGAAGCAGTGGAACATCGGGACCTGGATCATCATGCGGTCAGCCGTCGAGAGTCCCATCCTGTCGCCGATGCATTTTCCGTTGTTGACGACGTTCCTGTGGGTCAGCATAACGCCTTTGGGGAAGCCTGTGGTACCGGAGGTGTACTGCATGTTGCAGACGTCGTCCGGACGGACTTCGGCGGCCATAGCCGCGACGGTCTCGTACGGGACAAGGCTGCTCCTTTCCATTGCCTCCTCGAAAGTGAGACATCCCTTCTCGCGGAATCCGACGGTAATCACATTGCGGAGGAAGGGAAGCTTGCGGCAGTGGAGAGGCTCGCCGGCGGGAGTCGTCGCGAGCTCGGGACAGAGTTCCCTTATTATCTGACGATAGTTGGAGTCGAGGCTCTTCTCTATCATGACGAGGGTATGGGTGTCGGACTGGCGGAAGAGATATTCCGCTTCATGGCTCTTGTAGGCCGTATTGACCGTAACGAGAACGGCGCCAATCTTTACTGTTGCCCAGAAGGTAATGTACCATGCGGGCACGTTTGTACACCATACGCTCACCTTGGAGCCGGGACGTACGCCGAGCGAGACAAGCGCTCTCGCGAAATTGTCGACATCGTCGCGGAACTCGGAGTAGGTCCTCGTATAATCGAGGGTCGTGTATTTGAAGCAGTTCTGGTCGGGGAACTCCGCGACCATCCTGTCAAGGACTTTCGAGAAGGTAAGGTCAATCAGTTCGTCCTTCTTCCATACATAGTATCCGCTGCCGTCATGATTGGGGAAAAGACGGTCCTCGCGGCGTTCTGCGGCCCTTTCGAACCGCTCCATGTAGTTGACGAAATAAGGGAAGATCACGTCGCGGTCGAGCGGGGAATCGCCCCATACAGGCTTCCATTCGAGGGAAACGAAGCCGTCGTAGTCTATCGACTGGAGGGCTTCCATGAGCCCGGCTATCGGGAAGGTCCCTTCTCCGACAAGGGTATAGGTTCCGTCATCGAGTGAGTCTCGCAGGTGGACATGGCGCACGGACGCTCCGAGATTGCCTATCGATTCGGCGGGAGTCTCGCCGAAGTCGCGGTAGGGATGGTGGACATCCCATACGACAGCGAGCGCGTCGCTCGCGAAGTCGTCGAGAAGACGGCGCAGGCGGGCAGTGTCGGCGAAGATGCCGCTTGTCTTTATAAGTATCGTGACGCCCGCCTCCAGAGCGACAGGCACAAGGGACTCGAGATTGTCCTTGACGGTCCCGGGCTCGTCATCCTTGGCGAAGGCGCAGACATAGGGCACGCTCATATCGTGGGCCAGAGCTATCAGGGCCGCGATTTCGGCCGCTGCGTCCTTCCTTGAAAGGTCGATCGACGAGTCGAAACAGGGTATCCTGAGGCGCTTCTCCCTCAGCTCTCGGACTGTCTTCATCGCGGAGTAGCGGTTGAAGGCTCCCCCGCTCGCAACGAGCTCGGGAGTCTTCAGCACATTGTATACTTCGACTCCTTCGAAGCCGGTCTCGACCGCGCTCGAAACGACCTCATCCCATGTGAGGTCCAGCCATCCTCTTGTCGAAAAACTCAGTCTCAAGCTTCGCCCTCCTCGTATGCTATTTTGTTGATTGCATTTATGTAGGCCATAAGGCTTGAGCCGACGATGTCCTTGGAGACGCCGCGGCCCGAGTAGACGCGGCCGTCGTGGCGGAGCCTTACGACGGTCTCGCCGAGGGCCTCGCGTCCTTCAGTGACGGAGCGGACCTGGAAGTCGTCGAGCTCGTAGTGGCGTCCGACTATCTTGTCTATCGCCATGAAGGCGGCATCGACAGGGCCGTCCCCGACGCATACGCTCGAGAGCAGCTCATCGCCCTTGCGGATGTTGATCTGGCATGTCGGGGCGATTATGTTGCCCGTATTGATGACGAAATTGTCGAGGATGAAGGTTGGAGGCACCTGGAAGGCTACCGAAGCGACGATAGCATCGATTTCCTTGGCCCCGACGGTATTCTCGCCGGAGAGGCGGCGGAAGGCCTCGTAGACCTTAGTGACGTCGTCTTCGCCGAGCTCGTATCCGAGCTTCGAAACTACGGCCTTTACAGCGGCTATGTCGTCATTCACAGTAAGGTTTATCGAGGCGCGAGACTCGTCGCTGACAACGGCTGTACGCGCTTTGGAGCGGGTCACGTCGCAAAGGGCGTTAATCTGCTCGACTACATGGCGGAGCTTTGTGTAGTCCACCTCGCAGCATGAGTCGCATACCGCCGATTTGACTTCGAGTATCTGGGGGAAACGCTTGAGCGATACGGTCGAATTGCCGAAAGCCATCGTCTTGATCTCATCGGCGCCGGCGCGTACAGAAGCGACGGCGCAGGCGTCCGCGAGATGGAGCTCGTTAGAGCAGAACACTCCGAGGCGGACTCCCTCGGGAAGGAGGGCCTTCACCTCGGAAACTATCGCCTGGAACTCGTCAGGAAGGAGATTTCCGGCGGCATCGGCAACTGTGACCAGAGTGGCGCCGCTTTCGACAGCGGCCTTTACAGCCTCGGCAAGGAAGTCGCTGTCACTTCTCGTGAAGTCCTCGGCAACGAATTCGATTTCCTTGCAGAAAGCCTTCGACGCGGCTACATTGCTCTTGATAAGGTCGATCACCGCGGCGGCTTTCTTATGACAGAAATACTCCATCTGGACAGTGCTTACAGGCACCCTGACCTGGATCCTCGGGCTTTCGGCCTCCTTCAGAGCCTCCCATGTAAGGGAGGGGCTCCCGGGATCCATAATGTCGACGGGAACAACGAGCGTGGACTTCCCTACCGCACTGGCGAGGGATTTAATAAGGAGGAAATCAGTCTTGCCGCCAAGTATGGGAGCCGCTTCGACAGCGCTTACTCCTATCTTGGAGAGGAGCTTCGCAACTTCTATCTTGATGCGGAAAGGAAGCGGGCTCCCGGCGAACTCGCCGGAGCGGCTTACTGAAAGGTCACATATCGATATATGGCGCATAATCTATTTGTCCAGAAGGGGTTTGAGAATAGCTGTGAGCTGGTCGTTCTCGATGAGGAAGCCGTCATGGCCGTATATCGAGTCAAGCTCATAATACTTTGCACGCTTAACGACCTCGGCTGTGTCGCGGAGATGGTTGGGCGGGAAGAGCTGGTCGCTTGTTATCGCGATTACCGTACAGTCGGCTTTCACGGCCTCGAGGGCCTTGCGGACACCTCCCCTGCCCCGTCCGACGTTCATCGAATCGAGAGCGTAGGTAAGGTACCAGTAGCTGTAGGCGTCGAAGTCCCTCCTGATAAGTTTCTCGCCCTGGTATCTCTGGTAGGAGGCCGCGCGGTCGGCAAAGAGGCAGTCGTCGTCAGGCTCGCTCTGGGACACGGCGTAGCCCATGAAGGTTCTGTAGGAGATCAGGGCTATCGAGCGGGCGCATTTCAGGCCTTCGGCGCCGCCATGGATATCCTCGGCGGCAAAGAAGGTCGGGTCGGCCTTTATAGCCATGCGCTGGGACTCGTTGAAGGCGGTGAGATAAGGCGTCGCCCTCGTCGCAGTTGCGAGGAAGACGGCCTTCTCGATAACATCGGGCTCCATGATGACCCACTCGAGGGTCTGGAATCCTCCGATCGACGGACCGAGCATGAGGTTTATCTTCTCGATGCCGAGAGCCTTGCGGACCATTATGTTGGCCTTTACGATATCGCGTATCGTGGTCTTGGGGAAATCGAGCAGGTAAGGTTTTCCGGTAGCGGGATTGATTGTCGCCGGGGAGCAGGCTCCGTAGGGCGAGGCTATCATCGCGACGCAGACGACGTATACCTCATCGGGATCGAAGAGAAGGCCTTTTCCGACCATTGTAGGCCACCAGTCGGAGGGATTGGAGTTGCCGGTCAGGGCATGACATACCCAGACGACCTTCTCGCCGGGAGTGTAGGGGCGGTCGGAAGTATGGTAGAGGATGTCGACCGAATCGAGATGGCCTCCGGCCTCGAAATCGAAGCGTCCGTCAATATGGAGAATGTGTTTTGTCATTATCTGTTCTTGAATTCTTTTTCTACAAGGTATTCGGCTATCTGGACAGCATTGAGGGCCGCGCCCTTCTTGATCTGGTCTCCGGAGAGCCAGAAGGTAATGCCGTTGTCATTGGCGAGGTCCTTGCGGACACGGCCGACATAGATGTCGTCCTTGCCGCCTGTGAAGAGGGGCATCGGGTATACTTTGTTCGCGGGATCGTCCTCAAGGGTCACGCCGGGAGCGGCGGCGAGGGCTTTCTGGACCTCGGCGACCTCGAGAGGCCTCTCGGTCTCGACCCATACAGCCTCGGAGTGGGAGCGGAGCGAGGAGATGCGTACGCACATTGCCGAGCAGCGGACGTCGGAGTGGAGGATCTTACGGGTCTCGTTGAACATCTTCATCTCCTCTTTCGTGTATCCGTTGTCAGTGAAGACGTCAATCTGGGGAATCACGTTGTAGGCAAGCTGGTAAGGGAATTTCTCGATAGTGACGGGCTTTCCCTCGACAAGCTCCTTATACTGGTTCTGGAGCTCGACCATAGCCTGGGCACCGGCGCCGGAGGCGGACTGGTAGCTTGCGATATGGATTCTTTCGATATGGGAGAGTTCCTCGATGGGCTTGAGGACTACGACCATCATGATAGTCGTGCAGTTGGGGTTCGCGATTATGTTGCGGGGACGTACGAGGGCATCCTCGGCGTTGCACTCGGGCACGACGAGGGGAACGTCGGCGTCCATGCGGAAGGCGCTCGAGTTATCGATCATAATGGCGCCGAACTTCGTTATGTCGGCTGCGAATTCGCGGGATGTGCCGGCACCGGCGGAGGTGAAGGCAATGTCGATGCCCTT
>JAKSJS010000073.1 GCA_024398155.1 Bacteroidales bacterium
AAAGGAAGTGATTGCTTCTGCCATTGCTTCAGTAGGCTCCGTAAGCGACAGGAGCGGCCTCGCCGGCATAGACGCCGACCTTCTCGAGAAGTTCTATGCGGCCTGCGCCGACTACAAGGCCTGGAAAGAGGCCGGCGTTGCCGAGCTCTTCCCCTACGGAGACAATACCGCTGCGGCTCTTGCCGCATGCGAGGCTCTCAAGGCCAAGATCGCCGACTACTTCATGAGGGCGAAACTCGCCGCCTTCTCGGCAGACTCAGTGGCCACCCTCGACGTCCAGACATCCCGCATAGGCGAGATCAGCGCCAAGGACCTCTCCGCCTGTGGCGACGAGATAGCTACCTATCCTCTTGCCCGCATAAACGGTTCCGCCGCCCTTCCTCTCGACCTCGCCGCAATCAACCCCGCATGGCAGGCCGCTTTCGCTACGCTCAAGTCCCTTGTCTTCGACGTCGACTTCCCCGAGGCCAAGGAGATATCCGAGGCCGAGTGGAACGCTGTCCTCGCCAAGTTCGGCGCATATAATGACTGGTGCGGCGCCAAGAAGGGCGCAGAGGTCGAAGGCCTCGGCCTCGAGCTTGTGACGAAGATATTGGACGAGAACCGCAAGGAAGCTCTCCTCAAACTCATCGACGAGGACAAGGCCCTCGAGCCCGAAGCCCTCGCAATAGACAGCGTCGGAAAACTCCTCCGCCTCTACCGCGACTTCGCCAAGCTCCTCGGCAACTTCGTTACCCTCACCGACTTCTATTCCCGCAATCCCGAGACTCCCGCAGTCTTCCAGGCCGGTAAGCTCTATGTCGACCAGAGGTGTACCGAGCTCTGTATCAAAGTGGAAGATATGGGCAAGCAGGGAGATGTAGCCGCTCTCAGCGGAATGTACATTCTCTATTGTACGTGTACTTCCAAGTCTCTTGGAAAGACTCTCAATATTGCAGCCGTTCTCACCGACGGAGACGTCGATGACCTCCGTCCCGGAAAGAATGCCGTCTTCTATGACATGCAGGGCAACGAATATGACGCTGTCGTGACGAAGATCCTCGACAACCCCATTTCCATCCGCCAGGCTTTCTGGTCCCCTTACAAGAAACTCGCCCGCACGATAACCGACAGAATCAACAAGAGTGCGGCCGAGAAGGACGCCAAGGTCTCTGCCGACCTTACAGCCAAGGCCAACACAGCCCAGCTTCCCGCTGACAAGAACGCTGCTGCCGCCGCTGCTCCCAAGGCTCCTTTCGATATTGCCAAGTTTGCCGGAATCTTTTCAGCCTTAGGTTTGGCTGCCGCTTTCCTCGCCACCGCCCTTGCGAAACTTGTTCACCCTTGGTACATGCCTCTGATAGTGCTCTTTGTGCTTTGTATCCTTGTTTCCGGCCCTTCGATGTTCATCGCCTGGACGAAGCTCCGCAAGAGAAACCTCGCCCCTGTGCTCAACGCCAACGGATGGGCGATCAACAGCAACATACTTGTGAACATCCGCTTCGGCGCAACCTTCACTTCCCTTGCGAAATATCCCAGGCTCAACCTTGAGGATCCCTTCGCAAAGCCGAAGATGGCTGCCTGGAAGAAGTGGCTCATCGGTATTGCCTCTGCCATAGTAGTGCTCGGAGGTGTTTTTGCCGCTCTTTACTGTACGAATCATCTTAAGTTCATCGGCATCCACAATGCCAAGGTGGAGGCTAAGATAGAGGCCCAGGCCGCTGCTGAGGCTGCTGCCGAAGCGGAGGCTACAGTCGATGCAGCCGCCGTCGAGGCCGAGGCTGCCCCTGCTGAATAAATGTGACTGATAAGAAAGGAAACATAATACTGAAGGTCGTCTTCTCCTTCCTCGTTGCCGGTGTACTCCTGTATTTCTGCTTCAGAGGAGTGAATTGGAGCGATTTCGCTGCAGGTCTCAAAGGCTGCAGATGGCCTTTTGCAATCCTTTCTATGATTATTGGCGCCGGAGCCTTCCTTTTCAGGGGGCTCCGCTGGCGTCAATTATGCGCCCCTCTCGACCCTTCGACAAAGGCCCTTACGACGTACAATGCCGTATGTGTGGGCAATATCGCGAACTTTGTCGCTCCCTATCTCGGGGAACTGGTCCGTCTTTCGATCGTAACCGGGCGTTCGCGTAAGTCTCCGGAAGGAAAACCGGTGCTCGGAGCGGACAAGGTGCTCGGCACGATGGCGCTGGAGAGGCTGCTTGACGTCCTCTCCCTCGGGCTTCTGCTTCTTCTCCTCCTTGTCTTCAAGTGGAACGAGTTCGGGACCTTCTTCTCGGAGAAGATCTTTGTCGGAAGCAAGGCCTCTACAGCCCTCCTGACGGCTGGAGCGATACTTCTGGCGGGCTTCGCCCTCGTAGTATTCCTGGCCTGCCGGCTCAAGGAGAAATCGCGTTTCTTCGCCCGTATCCATGGCTTCCTCCTTGGTCTTCTCGACGGGTTCAGAAGTTTCCTTGGTATGGACCGGAAAGGTCTTTTCGTGCTCTATACCCTTCTGATCTGGGCCTGCTACTGGTTCCAGATAGTACTCGCGCTTTCGGCCATGCCGGCGCTTGCCTCCCTCGGGCTCGCCGACGCGCTGTTCCTCATGCTTGCCGGAAGCCTCGCGTCCGTCGCCCCCGTTCCGGGCGGCTTCGGCGCTTTCCATTATGTAATAGCCCTGGCCCTGTCCTCGCTCTACGGCTTCCCCTGGGAGCTCGGAATGGCCTTCGCTGTCCTGGCCCACGAGACCCAGGCCCTTGCAATGATAATAACAGGAGGCGCTTCGTACGTCTCTGAAATGATAAGAAAGAAATGAAATCCATACTTGGAATAGGCAATGCCCTGACAGACATACTTGCAGTCCTTCCCGACGACACCTTCCTCACGAAGTTCCATCTTCCGAAAGGGTCGATGCAGTGGGTGGACCGCGAGACCTGCGACAAAATCTTCGAAAACCTCAAGGTATACGGACTCCAGTACGTCGCCGGCGGTTCAGCAGCCAATACGATTACCTGTACCTCCATCTTCGGAATGCCATCGAGTTTCATAGGAAAGATAGGAAATGACGAGGTAGGAGCCCTCTTCCAGAGCGACCAGGCCCAGTATGGCGTCAAGTCCCTGCTCCTCAAGGGCAAGGACATCTCCGGACGTGCGATGGTCCTGATTACCGGCTCCAACGCCGAGAGAACGTTCGCCGATTATATGGGCGCAGCCCTCGAACTCGGCCCGGACGACCTCAAGCCCGAATACTTCAAGGGCTATGACTACTTCCATATCGAAGGCTATCTTGTCCAGAACCAGGCTCTGATACGCAAAGCCGTAGAACTGGCCCATGCCGAAGGATGTATCATATCCATCGACATGGCCTCCTACAACGTTGTGGAGTCGAATTTCGCCTTCCTCCACGACATAGTGGACAAGTATGTCGACATTGTCTTCGCCAATGAAACTGAGGCGAAGGCCTTCACGAAGCTCGAGCCGCGCGAGGCTCTCGACGAGATAGCGAAGAGCTGCAGGATCGCTGTAGTGAAGACCGGCAAGACCGGCTCCATGGTGAAGAGCGGGGACGAATACCATAAGATCGAGGCCTGGCCGTCGACAGCTATCGATGCGACGGGCGCGGGCGATACCTATGCCGCCGGTTTCCTTTACGCTCACTCGCTTGGAATGCCCCTCAAGGTCTGCGGTGAGGTCGGCTCCATTATCGCATCCAAGGTTGTCGAAGTCGTAGGCGCGAAGATAGACATCCCCCGCTGGAAGGATGCCAAGAAGGAAATACGTGAACTGATTGCCGTGAGTGGCGGTCCCGATAACCTTTAGGCTTATGATCCTCGAATACATCAAAAACCGCTTCAGGGCCCGTGCCCTGCGCAAATATGCCTACAGCGAGGCTACCGGACTCAGACCGCTCAGGTCCGTCCGTACGGCCGCTGTGCTTCTCGATGTCCAGAACCAGGGCTTCGAGCCCCTCAAGCAGCAGGTCCTTGACTGGTTCAAGTCCCATGGAATAAAGGCGGAGCCTTACTATTTCGACTTCAGGAAGATCGAGAAGGAGGAGATGCTCCTTACATCGATGAAGACAACCTATATTAGAAGGGAACTCAACTGGTACGGCTCCCTTTCTCCCGAGAGGATCGAGCCTATAGTGGAGAACCGTCCCTTCGACCTGTTCATATCCCTCGTCCCTGACGCGGAATTCCCGACGAAGCTCCTCTCATCCTCGCTGCCGGCTTCCTTCAAGGTCGGTCTCTGCGGGTATGAGGGCGCGCCGTACGACCTTGTCGTCTCGGCGCCCACCCCCGCCCAGGGCTTCGGAGTTATAACTGACATATTGGAGAAGATACAGTAAAGCGGTATGATGGACTGGTCGGAATACGGCCCCGCGTATGAGGGCTTCAAAACAAGGGAAGGGGTCTATGTACCCGAGCCTTTCCTTGATTTCCCGGGAGACGACCCTTCGAGGAAGGTCGCCCCGGTGAAGCCGTTCGTGAAGAAGATAGATTTCGACGGGACGTATCCTTACCTTGACGACTCCTTCAATTACAAGCTCAACTCATTCATCTGCTATACAGGCCTTTGGAGCCTTGCGTTCCTTCTGAACCGTATTCGTTACGGCCTGCGTATCGAGGGGCGCTCGCGGCTCCGCCGCTACCGCCGCCTCTTCAAGGACGGCGCGATGACGGTATGCAACCATGTCTACAGATGGGATATGATATGCGTGCTCCAGGCGATACGCTTCCGCCGGAGCTGGATCCCTATGTTCGCCCCCCATTTCCTCGGGGCCGATTCGTGGTTCATGCGCTATATCGGCGGTATTCCGGTGCCTGAGGACAGGGCCGGACTGCGCCGCTTCAACGAGGCGTTCGACGAGCTCCATCGCCGCAAGGCATGGATGCACGTCTTCCCCGAAAGCTCGAGCTGGAAGTTCTACGCACCCGTGCGTCCCTTCCATATCGGAGCCTTCAACATGGCCTACAAGTATGACCTCCCCGTCATCCCCTGCGTGATATCCTTCCGCGAGAGGACGGGACTTTATAAGCTTTTCGGCTCCGGCGAGCCGCTTGTCACAATCCATGTCGGCACTCCTGTAGTGCCCGACAGGTCCCGCTCCCGAAAGGAGGAGGCCGAGCGTCTGCGCGATGAATCCCACGCCCAGATGGTTGAGATGGCCGGCATTATTGCTAACCCATGGCCCGCATCCAGCGACGCCTTGAAATGACAGAGGATAATATGGACATCAGATCGATGCTAACCGCCAACATATTGCTCGGGACGGCCGGCGGATACAACGATCTCCGCCTGCGCCATTCGCTGAGGAATCCCCGCCGATCGGGCGCGAAGGCTCTCCGCTCGATACTTTCGGCTGCGAAGGATACTGTCTACGGCCGTGAGCATGACTTCGCCCATATCCTTGAGGCAAAGGATGACAAGTCCCTGATAGAACGTTACAGGGAGGCTGTCGCAGCCAACCAGTATGAAGATCTCAGACCATACGTGGAGAGGATGAAAGGAGGAGAGCCCGATGTCCTTTTTGCCGGAAAGCCCGTCATGTATGCCAAGACTTCCGGCTCGACCGCCCAGCCCAAATGGATACCCATCTCCCGGAAGTATCTGACCAACGCCTACAGCCGCATGACCAAGATATGGCTTTTCACGCTCCTGCGTGAGAGGCCCGACCTTTTCGGCGGAAAGATACTTACTGTCGTCGACAAGCTAGTCGAGGGGTATGCCCCCGACGGCACTATGGCCGGTGCGGTCTCGGCTGTCCTGCGTACCGGAGCCCCGAAATTCATCAAGGACCTTTACTCAAACCCTCTCTGCGTATTCTCGATAGCCGATTACGAGGCGAGATACTATACCATAATGAGGATGGGAATCGAGAGGGACGTCCGTCTTGTCGTGATGGCCAATCCTTCTTCGGTTGTCGAGCTTCTCAAGAATACAGCCCGCCATTTCGATGACTTCATCTCCGATGTCGAGAACGGCACCATCTCCGACAAAGTCAATATCGAGCCCGAGATAAGAAGGGAGCTCCAGGCTCTTGTCCGGCCCAATCCGGCGCGCGCCGCAGAGCTGCGCGCCCTCAAGGAGCGCTACGGCGAGCCCCTGCCGAAACACTACTGGCCCAATGTCCGCGTCCTCAATACCTGGAAATGCGGAAATACGAAAATCTATATCGACAAGTTCAAGGGTGCCTTCCCTGACGATATCTTCTATCCCGAGCTCGGCTATTTTGCAAGCGAATGCCGCTTCGGAGTGGTCCTTGACGACAGTCTCCAGACCGTTCCGGCTCCCGGCATCCATTATTTCGAATTCGTGCCCGAGGAGGACCTCGCCAGCGGGTCCCCCAGGTTCCTGTGTATTGACGAACTGGAGGAAGGCCACAGGTACTGTCCCTATGTCACGACCAATTCCGGACTGTACCGCTTCAGCATGAACGACCTTGTCGAGGCCGGTCCGAAATACCTTTCGACTCCTACACTCCGTATGGTCCAGAAGACCAACGGAGCGGTGTCCATCACCGGAGAGAAGCTCAGCGAGTGGCAGGTCGTAGAGGCTGTCCGCAGGGCTGCGAAGAAGACGGGCAGTACCCTACAGTTCTTCATACGCGTTGTCGACGTGGAAGCCTCCGGATACCATTTCTATTATGAGTTCGCAGAAAATGTGACACCCGATGGCCTGGACGCTTTCAATGCCCTTGTGGACGCCGGGCTCATGGATGTCAATCAGGAATACCGCTCCAAGAGGACTTCCCTCCGGCTGAACGCTCCTGCCGCCCATCTTCTCGTCAGCGATTCCTACGAGAAGTTCAAACGCCAGTGCATGACGATGGGCGCCCGTGACGGCCAGTTCAAGATAAGTCTTCTACTTCAGGACGAAACGAAACACTCCCAGTTCAAGCAGCTGGTAAAATAATAAAGACTATGGCAAAGGCAATCATCTTCGATCTCGACGGTACTCTGTATGACTCGGCCGGGCTTGGCCGCCGGCTTGTCCTCGCCGCTCCGCGCAGGGCGCGGACGCTGGCAGCGGAGCGCCGCGCCCGCCGCGCCCTCGCCGGACGGTATTTCCCCGATGGCGGCTCCAAGGCCGTCTATGATGAACTCTTCAGAATGATTGCAGAAGACAGGGAAATGACCACGGAAGAGGTCTCTGACTGGTTCTGGAACGTATACATGAAGGATATGGTCTCGATCCTCAGACGCCGTTACAAGGCCCGTCCCGGTCTCGTGCCCGTCCTCGAGGCGCTCCGCGCCGAGGGCTACCGCCTCGCCGTCTTCTCCGATTACGGCGCGGTGGACGCCAAGCTCCGCGCGATCGGTCTCGACCCCACCCTCTTCGACGGCCTCTATGACGCCCCTTCGATGGGAGGCCTCAAGCCTTGCCGCGAGGCCTTCCGTAATGTATGTGAGGATATGGATATCAAACCCTCCGACTGCTATTTCGTCGGTGACCGCGAAGATACCGACGGCGGCTCCGTCAAAGCCGGAATGAGGTTCATCAACATCAAAAGGAAATAGATGATAATGAAAAGGATATTCCTGGCCGCTCTCTCGGCCTTTCTTCTTGCTGCCTGCGCCGTGTCTCCCGCGGAAGGCGACGGGACTGCAAGTTCCCTTTCTCCCGAGGCCCCGGATTACGACGCTTTCTTTACGGGAGAGCGTCTGCGCCTCGATTTTGTCCTCGCCGGCAACAATCTCGAACAGTACGCCTTCCTTGACGGGCTCCATAAGGAATGCTCATGGGCCGGCTCGCCGAACTCCCTCATAGATACCTTCGGCTACGGCCAGTATTTCTTCGAGGCCTTCGCCGGCGACACCCTCGTCTATTCCCATGGCTTCTCGACCCTCTTCGAGGAGTGGAGGACAACTGAGGAGGCTGGCCGCAGGGACATGGCTGAGTACCAGACGGTCTGGATGCCTTTCCCCAAGCAGCCAATAAATGTTGTGCTTTACCAGCGCATCCGTTCGACCGGCCGTTTCGAGAAGATCTTCGAGACTGCCATTGACCCTTCCGACCGTCATATCAGCCCCGGCCCCGAGAATGACTTCAAGGTAAAGGTCCTCCAGGAAAGCGGCGACCCTGCCCATAAGGTCGACCTTGTCTTTGCCGGAGAAGGATATACCAAGCTCGAGCTTCTGAAACTCAGGCGTGACGCGAAGGAGATGATGGAGTACCTCTTCTCGATGGAGCCTTATTCGAGCCGTCGCGATGACTTCAACGTCTTTCTCGTAGAGAGCGTCTCCGAGGACAGCGGGGTGGACATTCCCCAGGATGGCGAATGGCGCAACACCGTCATGGATTCGGGTTTCGACACCTTCTATGAGGACCGTTACCTTACCATCCAGGACCATAAGAAGATAGCGTCTGTCTACTCCGGAGTGCCCTTCGACGCTCTCTTCATAATCGCCAACGAATCCAAATACGGAGGCGGCGGAATCTATAATTCCTACGCCATGGGCTCTTCCGACCACAGGCTCTCCCTCCCTGTCTTCATCCATGAGTTCGGCCACAGTTTCGCCGGCCTTGGCGACGAGTACTACGATTCGTCAGTCGCGTATGACGACGAGTACTATCCCGCCGGCATAGAGCCGTGGGAGCCCAATATCACCAATCTTACGGATTTCGGCTCCAAGTGGGCTGACATGGTAGATGAGTCCACTCCGGTTCCGACTCCGAACGACCCTGACAGCTGGTATGGCGTCGTCGGCGTCTTCGAAGGTGCCGGATATATGACGCATGGATGCTACAGGCCCTATTACGAGTGCCGCATGCTCAACAATACGGCGCCCTGTTTCTGCCCTGTCTGCCAGCGCGCCATCTCCCGGATGATCGACTTCTACGTTCGCTAAGCTAACTCCTTGCACGACAATATTTTACGCCATACCGTCGCCGGATTTTACGGAGACGGTATGGCGTAATGTGCTGTAAGGCAGGCGGTTAAGTCCGGTAGACGATACGGCCGCCGCAGAGGGTATAGCAGATGAAGGTCGGAACGATG
>JAKSJS010000074.1 GCA_024398155.1 Bacteroidales bacterium
CGTTTCATAAGTTTTTAATTAAAAAGTTATTGAAAATGTGCTTCTGATATTATGTTTTAATGGTTATTGTGCAGGAGTAAGCGATCCTACGTTAATACGGACCGCAGGCGCGTAATTGTATTTTGCTCCCTGGAAAGAAGAAAGAGCGCCGACTCTGAAAAAGTAGCTCTGGTTCTTCTTTACAAAAGGCTTGTATGAGGCACAGTCGTAGACAACGGTAAAGACCTCGTCATTGCCCGGAAGCCTCTCTACGCTAATAACTTCTTTCGAGTCGTAAATTGTCGAGCCGACGCTTGCGTCCTTGCTCTCAAAGATTCCTATCTCCTTGACTGAATCGCCCTCGGGACATTCAAGCTTGAATGTACCCGTAACGATGGTGCCGTTAAGCTCTATCTTCGCTTCCTTCACCCTGATATAAGGAACGACCTCAAAATCGACAACATTGTCGCCTTTCTTGAGGGTGATCTCGCGTTCATCTATCTGATAGAAGTTCCTGTCCATAGGCTGAATCCTGTATTTCCCCGAGAAGAAGGTCGCGAATTCATACGTTCCGTCGTTCTTCACCCTGAAATACATAGGGACATCAACCTTGTTCCCCACCTCGATAACGGATAAAGTGGTTCCGTTTATTACATCAGTGCCGACGAGCTCCCTAGTGTCCTTGTCAAAGATGCTTCCCTTGATAGAGGTGTCGGGATAGTCGTAATTGTCTATCTTGAAAAGGTCACAGCTTGCGGCAGCAGCTACGACAAGCGAAAAACCGAATAATTTTGTAATTATATGTTTCATATTCCCGTTTATTCGTGATTGTGGAAAAAAACTACCATTTAGGATTCTGGACAAGGCCGTTGGTAACGATTCCCGGGATACTGTTATAGTACAGCATCGAGTCGAACGTATAGTTGAGACCCTCTTCCCTTATCGCCACTTTCCTTACGTAGATGAACTGTGGCGGATCAGTACGCATATCAAGTATAGGATCAAAGGAGTAGATCTGTTTGTGGTCGAAGAGCTCGTGGAACTCCCTTCTTCTTATGAGGTCGTCGAACCTCTTGTTCTCAAAGGCAAGTTCCGAGCGTCTGTCGCGCTGGACGTTCCTTATAGTGAGAGGAATATCCGTTGTAAAGGCGGCCCTGTGACGTGTCGCATTGAGGCAGTCCTCGGCGAGAGCCTGGTCTCCAAGACCGCTCTCGACGCAGGCCTCGGCATAGTTTAGGAGAATCTCCGCATAGCGGATCTCCGCCCAGTCCTGGGTTGACATTCCAAGACCTTGTGTCGCGACACCGGAGTCTCCGGGAGTGAGGAATTTCTTGACGCAGAATCCGCTTCGGGTCATATTCGCCATCAGAGTCTGATCGAATCCGGAGTAATCTTCAGCAGAAGCAGCGCCGAACTTATAATATGTAACGCCGTCCTTTGTAGCTGTCGTGGCCTCTCCGCCGATATCCGCAGTTCCATTCTCGAGGATGAAGCCGTTCTGGATTCTAATGGTCTTGCCTTTCCACTCGGTAAACGGAAGGACTACGGCCGACCACAGTCGGGCGTCCTTGTCCTCAAAGATGTCATAGGCGTTAGTGAAATGGAGGTATTTGGCATCAGGGTCGAAACCGCCATACCCAAGGTCTCCGTCCTCCCTTGTCTCGAGATAACCATCCTCGCCAGGACGGGAATAGCACTCGTAATTATCGACAAGGTCGATCGACGGCTGGAAAAATCCCGGGTGCGGAGAGTTCTCGCGCGTCTGGTAAGGAGGGGTCCAGAGCTCAATGGAGTGGCCAAGGCCGTTAGGGGCGTATCCACAGATGAACATGCACTCCTCGGGGGCGACATTAGGATTCTGGAACATTTCCATAAGTTTGTCTATGGCTTCCTGCTTGTTCGCCGGATTGGCGCCGTGGAGAGAATATCTGCCGCTGTCAATTATCTGTTTCGAGGCATCGATACAGACCTGGTAGTAGTCATTTGCGTACTCGGCGTCAATGCCGACAAGCTTCTGGTCGGCGGCAGCGCCTTCGAATTTAACTTTATAGCCATATTTCGCGATGGACGCAGCGAAAAGGGAGGCGCGGCTAAGAATGCCGAGGGCGACATATTTGTTCGCGAACCGGCTGTCAGCGCCTGTTCTGACCTCCGGAAGGAGTTCTGCGGCGAGCTTCAGCTCCTCTATAACAAAATCCCAGGTTTCCTTCTCAGTGCTTCTCGGGACACAGAGTTCGTCGGGGTCTCCAGTATATTTCTGGGACGCTTTGATAAGCGGTGCGCCACCATAATTCCTTGCGATGTCATAATATGTCCATCCTCTGAGGAAATGGCCCTCACCGAGAAGGATGTTCTTCTGTTCTTCAGTCAGGCTCCCGGCATTAGGGATTTCGTCAAGGAAGTAGTTGACATCCCTGAGATGGCGGAAGCGCGCGTCCCAATAGCCGTATCCGGTACCTATGATCGTAGCCTGGCAATGGATGGCGTTATCGGTCTGGTGGTCCTCATAGAATCCTACCGTATTCGTCCCCGCGCATTGATTGCGTTCGACAAGACAGTTGTAGTTGAAATCCTGCCAGGGAGCATAGGCGTAGAGATTGGCAAGGAAAGCCCTGATGCCCTCCTCGCTAGAAAACACCACATCTGCACTCACCCTGTCTTTAGGGGTGAGGTCCATAACGTTGCAGCTCGCGGCAAGAGCGGCGGCCACTATGACAAATATCTTATATAACTTCTTCATACCTTGATTTTTAGAAAGTTATACTGAGTTCAAAGTTGACACTCCTATTGAGCGGGTATACCCATCCCGTATTCTGGTCTCCGGTACTTCTTTCGGGGTCAAACGCCTTTACGAAAGGATCGCAGATGGTAAGGAGGTTGTAGCCGGAAACTCCCAAACGGACATTCGAAAGTTTGGCCCGGCTTATCCATCTCTTCGGAAGGGAATAACCGAGAGAAATGTTTTTAAGACGGAGGTACGAGGCGTCACGACGCCATCTGTTACTCTCGTTGTACATACCGCCGACATCGTCCATGTGTCTAGCAGCAGGCCATTCTCCCGGAACCCAGGCCGAATTGGAATCAAACGGATCCTCGTGATGCCATCTGTCGAGGAAATACTTCGGGCAGTTCGCGTCATTCCAGAGAAAATATCCATAGTAGGTCACATATCTTACGGAGTACATAGCAGCACCCTGCCAGAGCATATTGAAATCAAGTCCTCTCCAGCTTGCGCCGAGAGTAAGACCATAAGTCATTCTCGGGATTCCTCCGTGAGCTATTGGAACGAGGTCATTTCCATCAATGACACCATCCCTGTTCACGTCCTCATAGATGAAGTCTCCAGGAAGCTCCTTCGCGTTGCCCTGGAGCGTTCCCTGCACTGGAGCAAAAGAAATCTCGTCATAGTTCTGGAACTGGCCTATGACGTTGTACATCCAATATACGTCAGTCCAGCGGTTGAGCATATTGCCTCTCCAGTTGCCGTAGCGGTTTGCCGGATCAGCCTGTTCAAGCTCCGTGAATTTTGTCCTTGAGACATTGAAGTTTGCGTTGGCCCAGATTGTCCAGTCCTTGCCGAGATCCGTCTTGAAATCTATGGACAGCTCCATACCGAGAGTGCGGTCAGCGTTAAGGTTCTCCAGAGGGAGGGATGTACCGAAGGTGTTAGGAAGCGTGGCAAGGCGGGTCGCAAGAAGGCCTTCGCGATCCTTGCGGTACAAGTCGTATGTGACATTGAGACGGCTCTGGAAAAAGCCGAGGTCAATACCGGCGTTCATCATCTTGGAGGTGTACCAGGTAAGATCCCTGTTCTGGAGGCCCGGAGCAAGTACGCCGGCCGTCCATACTCCTTCGGATGTTTCGTGGCCCGGAGCGCCCATAAGGAAACCACCCTCATACTGGAACGGTGTTCCCGCATCCTCACCGACAATACCAAACGACCCTCTTAATTTCAGATTGGAAAGCCAGTTGATATTGTTTTTGATAAAGCCTTCTTCAGACATCCTCCATCCGACGGAAACGACAGGGAAGAAGCCCCAGCGGTGTTCGGGAGCATAACGGTACGATCCGTCGTAACGGCTTGCGAGGTCAATCATATACTTTCCTTTATAGTCATAGGAAAGCCTTGAAACGACTGATTTGTAACCGCTCTCGGCAAAGCCTGCGGCAGTGGTCTGGGTGTCGCCGGTGTCTCCGAAGTTAAGCTGGTCGAGGAGCATAACCGTGAAGTATCTGCCGGCAAGGACACTGTTGGCCCAGCCTCTTCTCTGTTCGTAAACGAGAGTTGCGGAAACGTGGTGGGCTTCCGCGAAAGTCCTGTCATATGTACCCTGGATAAGGAGGGCGAGCTCATTTGAAAGACTTATGGACTCCTCTATTTTCGCAGGAGACTGCTGGGTGGTGGCGATGTAGGTATCGGTTGAAGGGTCGTAACCATAAAGATCATATGATTTCTGGACGTCTCTGCCGTGAGCGGAGCCGAAACCGTAGCGGATAAGGCCCTTGAACTGAAGTCCCTTCACCCAAGGCACATCGAAAGTAAGGGAGCCGTGGGCGTTGAAGGAAAGCATACTTGTTGTGGAAAGTCCGGCTTTATCCGGGTCCGCCTTTCCTAGAGGATTAAGGGTCTGGCCGTCGTAAACATAGTTCAGGTAATCGGGATTGTCATTCGCATACGCCTTATGAAGAGGCTGCATTGCGATTGTTCCTCCGATAATCTGTGCGAGCGTACCGCCATACGGGCGGCTCGTGTTATCGTAAAAACCGCCGATCTCGACATCCGCCCGGAGGCAGTCGATAAGTTTCGCGGAAACGTTTACCCTATAGGAATACTTGTCGTTGTTTGAAATGTTTGAACGGAGAAGTCCCTCGTCCCTGAGGTAGCCGAGGCTCATGTAGTATTTGACCTTTTCTGTTCCTCCTTCAGCGGAAAGGGTATGCTGCTGCTGGACAGAGAACTTCTTGTACATAAGGTCATACCAGTCGGTTGATTCGTAACCCCTCGCCCCAATGCGGTAGTTCTCTATGGTAGCGCGGGAGTACGGGGCCTTCTCGCCTCTATTGACAAAGGAATCATTATACAGGGTGGCGAACTCGTATGCGTTGCACATCTCCGGGAAGTTTGTCGGAGAGCTCAATGAAACCGAACCGTTGTAGGAGAATTTGGCTCTGCCGGAGCTTCCGTGTTTGGTCGTGACAAGGATGACACCGTTGCCGGCATTCATGCCGTAGACAGCGGCGGCACCGTCCTTAAGAACGGTTATGGACTCTATGTCCTCCGGATTCATCCTTTGGAATTCGGCCTCTCCGACGCGGAGCATTCCATCAACAACGATGAGCGGAGCGTCGTATCCACGAATACGAATCATGGAGTCATACGCACCGGGAGCGCCGGACGCCTGCTTTACAAGGACTCCCGGGATTTTACCCTGGATACGCTGGGCAAGGGAGGTGCTGACGGTGGTCTTGATATCATCGCTCTTGATCGTACTGATCGCCGTAGTAAGGTTGCCCTTTTTCTGGGTACCGTAACCTACCACGACAAGTTCGTCCAGAAGGTCCGTATCCGGAGTAAGGGTTACATTCACAACGCTGCCACGTACAGTGATCTCCTCGTCGGCAAAGCCGAGGCATGATACTGTAATCGTTGCGTTTTCCGGAACGTCAAGGGAGTATTTTCCGTTGACGTCGGTAATCGTTCCTGTCTGTGTCCCGGTAATAAGCACCGCAGCGCCCGGAACAGGTTCGCCATTGTTGTCGATTACAATACCAGTAATCTTCTTGCCAATTGTCGAGGCAGAGGAATTGGGAGCAGCGCCGACTTCACTGAGATTCCCGGCGAAGGAAGGGGCTGCCAGCAGGAATGCTGAAAGCAGCAACACCTTCAGGCAGTCTTCTGATCGATGAATAATTTGCATCATCCGGTTGGTCATTAGTTATCAGTTTTACGGGCAAAAAAACAACCCGGTTAATTTATTTTTTCTCAAAATTATACATGCAGGATTAAACCTGTGATTAAATAAGGATTAAAAGCACAAAAATTAATGGTTAAAAAATCGAAAATATGTGATATATTTGTCTTTGATTCTGCTGACCAAACACATGAGACACACTATTGTATCCTTATTTATTACCCTCGGCATCCTTACAACAATCCCAGCTTCAGCAACCGGGCTCAAATTCTTTGGAAGCACTGTCAGCATTGAAAAAAAGACTTCATTGAGGCCGTTCAACGGCCGCTCCAAGGCGGTTAAAGACAGCCTTGTCATAGAATTTGACGCAAAGTTTGACCCGCTTAGTTACGGATACATTTTCACCTTGGAGTTCAAAGGAGGAGAGGGGCCGGGATCGGTAATAAAACTTCTATATGACAATGCCTCCGATATAAATAAGGCGACACTTTCAACCGTTCTGGAAGGAAAAAGGGTTATCACCTCCGATTCTGTGCCTTTTGAAGAAATTAGTGACAAGTGGTTGCACGTGAGGACTAAAATGGACCTTGTGACTGACTCCCTGTCAATATCGCTGAATGACAGACAGGTTGTTGAGGGCGGTGCCAGTTTCACGCCAAAGATGAAAACATCCATTTCTTTCGGATGGTACGAAGCGCAGCCCGATGTTCCGAGCATGTCCATAAATAACCTGACAGTTTCGCTTGGGAAGGACATATACAGATATGATCTCGACGAAGACAGCGGCAATTATGCGTATTGCAAAGGAAAGCCTTTTGCAAAAGCAGTTGTGCAAAATCCGTATTGGCTGAAAACGAACTTCAAGGAATGGAGAAATGTCTTTGTGAACAAAAGTGACGTGTTCCAGGTTTTCGGATATAACACCTATACAAGCCAGTTCTATTCCCTGACAGATACCGAGCGTATAGTTGCCGATACGTATGGGAATGTTATCAAGCTGACCGGGAACAATCCTATCCCGACAAGCATGGGCACAAGCGTGGCTGACCCGTCGAACGGGGACATCTACGTCTATGAGTTCTACAACAAAAGGGGATTGCACGACGATGACCCCAGCCTCGCTGTCTTAAAAAATGACAGCGCTGAGTGGAAGGTCCTTGCAAAAGGTTATCTCGGCTATCCCAAGATACGTAATGCCATCGTCGTGGACACACTCTCCAACAGGCTCGTAGGGTACGGCGGGTACGGCATGTTCAGGTACGACGGCAAATTATACACTTATACAAAAGGAGACGACAAATGGGTGGAAATGCCCCCGGTGACGGGCGACGAGCTCGTGCCAAGGAGCATGCACGCCATGGCCATTGACGGCCACACGTTATATATTTTCGGTGGCGTCGGCAGCAGTAGCGGGGAACAGATCCTGTCTGAGCACCTGTACACTCTCCATTCCATAGATCTGGAGACTAATGTGTGCAGCAAGCTATGGGAGATAGAATGGGATGGTGGAGAAGAGATCCCGACAGAAAACATGATACTTGACGGAGAGGGCAACTTCTATGTCCTCATGTATGCCGTATTCTCCGCAAATGCATCTCTGAAACTCCATAAATTCAGCCTTGAGGACGGAAGTCATGTGGCGTACGGCAACGCAATACCGATGCTGACAGACCGTCTCACGTGCCAGGCAAATCTGTTCTACGACAAAAGGCTGTCATTGCTGATTGCGACAAAGACCGAGGATACAGTAAAATCTGAAACAACGGCAAGCGCATACGTCCTGGCCTTTCCACCGATGGACAAATCCATCAGTACGGTTGAATTGCGTAAGAGAAGGATGATAGCACTGGCTTCCGCATTATCTGTATTTGTCGTTATCCTGATATTGCTGCTCGGTTGGATTTCGAAGAATTACAGGGTCAAACACCACGGATCCCACAAATTGATAACGCCCCCTGATGAAGTGGCGGATTCCATATACTTGTTCGGAGACTTCACAGCGCTCTCCGGATCCGGTGAAATCATAACCATGGATTTCTATGCCAAGTTACGGCAGATGATGTGTCTCCTTATCAGCAGCTCACAGAAGAACGGGATCTCGACGCAGAGGCTTACGGAAATCCTATGGCCTGACAGGGATGAATACAATGCGAAAAATATACGCGGAGTTACAATGAACCACCTCAGAAAGGCGCTTTCCAAGCTCCCCGGAGCTAAAGTTGATTATTCCGATGGCAGATATCGCTTTACAGCGGAGACCCCTCTCTATTGCGATTACATTGAATTCACGAACCAGATGGCGAGTGCGACCCCGGATATGGACAGAGTACTTGCTATCCTGTCAAGAGGACGGTTCCTCAGTTCCGAGAGTGACCCCGTAACTGAGCCTATCAAGGAAAACGTTGAAAGAGTTATTGTTCCGACAGTCCAGCTCGAGATGGAAAAGAGGTTCAACCTGAAGCAGTACCAGAATGTCCTCCTTTGCGTGAAGATACTGACGGAAATAGATCCCGTTGATGAAGACGCCATGAAATATTGCGTCCGTTCCCTCATTGCCCTTGGCCGGGATGAGGACTCGAGACAGCGCTACAACGACTTCCGCAAGAAATACAGCGCTTATTACGGAGAGGCCTATACGACCGAATACGAAGCCATAATGCGATAAACAACAAAAAAGTAAATATAAACCGTGAAATCACCAAGACTCATAACACTGATCATTCTGGCTGTTCTGACAGCTGCCGCATGCGAGAAGATAAATCCGATAGATGTTCCAGTGGATCCCAAGCCCACCCCGGACCCGGATCCCGATCCCGATCCCGATCCGGATCCCGATCCGGACCCGGATCCCACTCCCGATCCCACCCCGGATCCGAAGCCGGCCCCCGATCCCGTCCCCACCCCGGTTCCCGCGAACGCTGGGTCCTATGTGGCGAAGCATGCGCTTCCGCAGCCCGGCGACGCCGACATGCCGCTCGTGGAGGCGGCGCTCAAGTTCGGCGGTGTGAAGGAAG
>JAKSJS010000075.1 GCA_024398155.1 Bacteroidales bacterium
ATGCGGCGGCCGATCTCCTCGAGGGTCATATGCTTCTGGGTCTTGATGCCCTGGATCCTTATGAGCTGTTCGCGCTTGTTGGCGATATCCTTGGCCTCTTTCTCGTCAGCCATGACATTGAAGGTCTCACCCGCAGTAGGGGCTCCGTTGAGTCCGAGTACGGAAACGGGAGTCGAAGGACCTGCTTCAGTTACCTTCTGGCCGCGTTCGTTGAACATTGCCTTGATACGGCCGGTATAACATCCTGTAAGGAGGACGTCGCCGACCCTCATCGTTCCGTTCTGGACAAGTACGGTCGCGAGATAGCCGCGGCCCTTGTCGAGTGAGGACTCTATCACGGCACCGCTCGCCCTCTTTGTAGGGCAGGCCTTGAGGTCGAGTAGGTCAGCCTCGAGGAGAACCTTCTCGAGAAGGAGGTCTACGTTGATACCCTTCTTCGCGGAGATTTCCTGACACTGGTATTTTCCGCCCCAGTCCTCGACGAGGATGTTCATCTGGGAGAGCTGTTCGCGGATCTTCTCGGGATTTGCGCCGGGCTTATCTATCTTGTTGATGGCAAATACCATAGGAACACCGGCAGCCTGGGCATGGTTGATAGCCTCGACTGTCTGGGGCATTATCGCGTCATCAGCGGCGATGATGATGATTGCAAGGTCAGTCATCTTGGCACCGCGGGCACGCATGGCCGTGAAGGCTTCGTGGCCGGGAGTGTCGAGGAAGGTGATGCGGCGGCCGTCCTCGAGAGTGACGTTGTAGGCACCGATATGCTGGGTGATACCGCCGGCCTCGCCAGCGATGACGTTGGCCTTGCGGATATAGTCGAGGAGCGAGGTCTTACCATGGTCGACATGACCCATGACGGTAATTACGGGAGGACGGGAGACAAGCTCGCCGCCTTCTTCCTCGTCGTTCGCAATAGCTTCAGTGATTTCGGCAGTGACGAACTCGACCTCATATCCGAACTCCTCGGCCACAAGGACGAGGGCCTCGGCGTCGAGTCTCTGGTTGATGGCAACCATGAGACCGAGGTTCATGCAGGCTGCGATGACCTTGGTGACGGGCGTGTTGTTCATGAGGGTAGCGAGGTCATTGACGGTAACGAACTCCGTAACCTTCAATACCTTGCTCTCGAGCTGCTGGAGCTCCATGTCCTCCATGACCTTGTTTGCAGCGGCCTCGCGTTTCTCCTTTCTGTGCTTTGCACCAAACTGGTTCTTGCTCTTGGCCTCGTTCATGCGGGCGTAGGTCTCCTTGATCTGCTTCTGGATCTCCTTCTGCATCTCGTCCTGCTCGGCCTCGGTAAGAGCGGGCTTGGCGAAACGGTCCTGGCCTTTGGCATGACGGCCCTTGCCGGGCTGGTTCTGGGCAGGAGCGCCATTACGGCCGCCGTTGCCGGCATTCTTCTCCTTGCGGGCGGGATGGTTCTCGCTCTGGACCTTGGTCACGTCGACTTTCTGGCTTGCGCCGGGAGCTACACGCTCTCTCTTCTTGGCCTTTTTCTTCTTGTCGAACTGGCTGAGGTCGATCTTGTCGACGACAACGGGGCCCTTGAGCTTTTCAACCTCGATCTTGACTTCGCGGGGCTCTGCAGGCTTCACCTCTTCCTCAACAGGTTCAGCGGGCTCGGCCTTCGGGGCCTCTTCGACAGGAGCCTCCATGGGAGCGGGGGCCGGTTTTTCGGCTGCGGGAGTCTCCACAGGGGCGGGAGCCTCCTCCTTTGCTGCCGGTTTCTTCTTGTCGAACTGGCTGAGGTCGATCTTGCCGGTGACCTTGGGGCCGTCGATATGTACGGTCTCCTTGGGAGCCGCCTTGACGGGCTCGGGCTTGATCTCGACGGGTTTCTCTTCAGGAGCGGGCTTCTCCTTGGCCGCAGCGGGCGCAGCGGCCGCAAGGGAGTTGCTCTTGATGACGAGCTCGACGGGAGCTTCGTCCTCTTCCTCGGTGGCTTTCTTCCTTGAAGCGCCCTCGATTATCTCCTTGTACTTGATTGTGGTCTTCTCAGCCTCCTGCTTGGCCTTCAGCTCGCTTCCGAACTCCTTTGAAAGGAGAGGAAGGACCTCCTCCTCGGAGACTTTGGAATTGGGATTCCCGTCCACTTCTATGCCTTTGGCCTTCAAGAAGTCCACGAGAGTTCCAAGTCCGATGTTGAATTGTTTGGTAAGCTTTATCAGTCTTATTTCTGCCATTATTTTTCCCCTGTTTTAATTTTTGATTGAAATGTTAGTCCTCCTCGAATTCAGCGGCGAGGATCTTGAAGATCTCCTCTACGGTCTCGTCCTCGAGGTCAGCCCTCTTGGCGATATCCTCGGGCGAGAAGGCAAGAACGCTCTTGGCCGTGTCGCATCCGATAGCCTGGAGACGGTCGATGATCCACTGGTCGATTACGTCGTCGAAGAGGCTGAGGAGTACGTCTTCCTCCTCTTCCTGGTTCTGGTCGACCTCTCTCCATACCTCGATCTCCTTCTCTACGAGCATAGAGGCGAGACGGATGTTGCAACCGCCCTTGCCGATACCCTTCTTGACCTCGTCGGGAAGCATGAAGACCTTGATCTTGTCGTCGCTCTCGGGAACGATCGAGGAGATCTTGGCGGGGCTGAGGGCCCTCTGGATGAGGAGGTTGGTATTGGAAGTCCACTGGAGGACGTCGATGTTCTCGTTGCGGAGCTCCTTGACGATGCCGATGATACGGGCGCCCTTGACGCCGATGCAGGCTCCGATGGGGTCGATCCTCTCATCGTAGGACTCGACGGCTACCTTGGCCCTTTCACCGGGTATGCGGACAACCTTCTTGATAGTTATGAGGCCGTCGAAGATCTCGGGAACCTCGAGTTCGAAGAGTTTCTCGAGGAATTCGTTGCTGATACGGGAAAGAGTGATGTAGGGAGTGGTGTTGTTCTTCATCTCCACGCTCTTGATGATGCTCTTTACGGTATCGCCCTTCTTGAAGTGCTCACCGGGAATCTGCTCGCTCTTGGGAAGGCGGAGTTCGTTTCCGTCCTCGTCGAGGATAAGCACTTCCTTGGACCAGGTCTGGTAGACCTCACCGATGAAGAGCTCACCGATCTTGCCGGTATACTCGTTGTAGAGGTTGGCTCTTTCGATGTCCATTATGCGGCCCTGGAGGTTCTGGCGGAGGTTGAGGATACCCCTTCTTCCGAACTCCTTCATATCGACAGTGCGTACGTACTCGTCGCCGATCTCATAGTCGTCATCGACATCCTCGATGGCAATCTCGGTAGCGGGATTCTCTACCTTCTCGACAACTGTGAGGGTCTGGTAGATCTCGCAGTCTCCACGGTCGACATTGACGATGACGTCGAAGTTGTCGGCCGAGCCGTAGGTCTTGGCAAGCTGAGTCTTGAATACATCCTCGAGCACACCCATCATCGTGCTCCTGTCGATGTTTTTCTGTTTCTTGAATTCGGCAAACGCGTCCTTCAATTCGATTTTCTCTTCCATTTTATGTTCTAATTAATTTATTGATTATTCGAAAGTTATATAAGGCTTTACGGAGTTTATCTCCGAGTAGGCTATCTTGTCTTCATGGTTTACGCGGACCTTCTTCTTCGATCCTTCGGCGGCCTCGAGAGCGGTATAGCCCAGGAGGACTCCCTCCTCGTCAGCGGCCCCGAGGGTCGCGACGAACTTGCGCCCGCCCTTGAGCATCACCTCGACCTTCTCGCCGACGGCTTTCTGGTACTGGGCGAGCACCTTGAAGGGCTGGTCAAGACCGGCCGACGACACTGTTATCGAGTAATCCTCCTTCTCACGGTCGAAAGCCGCTTCGAACAGACGGCTTATCTCGACGCAGTCCTCGAGGTCCATAGTGCCCTCGACCTTCTCGACAGTAATCGTGACGTCATTGTCCTTCGAGACAAAAACATCCACAAAAAAGCAACCTCGTGCAACAACTGCACTGTTAAGTGCATCTTTTATTTCGGAACTGTTCATAACCTTGACCTCCAGGTACAAAATAAGGGGACTGCCCGTCCCCTGTATCCTGTTCTCACGGCGGCAAAGGTACGAATTATTTCAGAGTATCAAAAATTTTTTCTTTTTCGTTCACGAAAAGGTTATTTTTGTGGCCGATTTTCGAAAATTTATGGAATTAAAAGTCAATCAGATAGCCCAGATAGTCGGAGGCACCGTGGAAGGAAACGGTGAAGCCGTCATAAAAAGCATGGCAAGGATCGAGAGCGGCAGGCCCGGCTCGATATGCTTCTACGCCAATCCCAAGTACGAGCAGTACGTCTACGGGAACAAGGCTGAGGCGATAATCGTGAACAGGGACTTTGTCCCGACCGGTGAGATAAGCTCGACCCTTATCCGCGTCGACGACGCCTACTCGGCCGTCGCGACCCTTCTCGACTATGCAACCGCCCAGAAAAAGGAATACCGCCGCCACCGCGCCCTCACAGCCCGCATCCGTCTTTCGGCGAAGCTCGGCAGGAAAGTCTATGTCGGCGATTTCTCCTACATCGGACGCAAGGCCCGCATCGGAGACAGGACGAAGATCTACGAGCAGGTATTCGTCGGTGACAACGTCACGATAGGCTCCGGCTGCATAATCTACCCCGGCGTCAAGATATATCCCGGCATGGAGATAGGCAACAACGTCATCCTCCACAGCGGAGTCGTGATCGGCGCCGACGGCTTCGGCTTCGCCCGCCAGGACGACGGCACTTACAAGAAAATCCCCCACACCGGAAAGGTGGTGATCGAGGACAACGTCGCGCTCGGGGCCAACACCTGAGTGGACAAGTCCCACATAGACATGACTGTAGTCAGGAGCGGAGTGAAGGTTGACAACCTCGTCCAGATAGCCCACAACGTGAGCGTCGGGGAGAACACGGTAATATGCGCCCAGACCGGGATAGCGGGTTCGACGAAGATCGGCGAAGGCTGCGTCATAACCGGCCAGGTAGGAATCGCCAACGGCCTCACGATAGCCCCGGGCTCCACTATCGGAGCCAAATCCGGCGTCGTAAGCTCGATCAAGGATCCCGGAAAACAATGGTTCGGCTGTCCCGCAATCCCCTATGGAGAATTCATGAGAAGCTACGTCATTTTCCGCAAAAACGGTCGCGCGGGCGTGAAAGATTCCAAATGACAAAAATATTGACTAAATTTGCGGCCTTTAACGCTATAACCTACTGACAATGCTACAGAAGACGCTGAAGAACAGCTACAGTTTCGAGGGGAAGGGTCTCCACACCGGAAAGATTGCCCACATGACGATCTGCCCGGCCCCGGAGAATACGGGTATCCGTTTCGAAAGGACGGACCTCGGTGAGGGAACCGTCATTGAAGCCGTGGCTGAAAATGTCTCCAACACCGCCAGAAGCACTACCCTCACTAAGAACGAGGCCTCCGTCGTAACAGTGGAGCACATCCTCTCCGCCCTTACGGGCCTCGGAGTGGACAACGCCCTCGTCAAGATAGACAACATAGAGATCCCCATCCTCGACGGCAGCGCGCGTCCCTATACCGACGCGATCCTCGCCGACGGTCTTGTGGAGCAGAGCGCCGAGCGCATATACATCGAAATCCCCGAGGAGATCGTCTACGAAGACAAGGAAAAGGGTGTCTTCGTAAAGGTCACTCCCGCCGACGAGCCCTGCTACGACATCACAATAGACTTCGACTCCCAGGTAGTCGGCGTCCAGACAGCCCACTGGGACAGGAATACGGCGTACCCCCGCTCGATAGGACGCTGCCGCACCTTCGTCTTCTTCCATGAGCTCGAGTTCCTCTTCAAGAACAACCTCATAAAGGGAGGCGATGTCGACAATGCGATCGTCATCGTGGAGCATCCCGTCACAGAAGAACAGCTCTCCCACATGTGCGAACTCTTCGGAGTTCCCAAGCTGGACGTCCTCGAGGACGGATACCTCTCCAACGTCCATCTCCATTACTCCAACGAGTGCGCACGTCACAAGATGCTCGACATGATAGGTGACTTCCGCCTCGCCGGAGGTTTCCTCAAAGCTAAGATAACTGCCGTCAAGACAGGCCACAGAACCAATACCGAAGTAGCGAAAATGATTCGCTCCCGGATCAAATAACTTTCAGCAATGGCAAAGATTCATCCTCTTGCAACCGTCCACCCGAACGCCAAGCTCGGCGAGACCACCGAAGTCGGACCCTACGCATTCGTCGACGAGTTCGTAGAAATAGGTGAAGGCACCAAAATCCTTCCCCACGCCACGATTTTCAACTACGTCAGAATCGGAAAGGACTGCACAGTCTTCCCCGGCGCCGTAGTAGGAGCAATCCCCCAGGACCTCAAGTTCGACGGAGAAGTTACCTACGTCGAGATCGGTGACCGCGTCAACATCCGCGAGTGCGCGACCATCAACCGCGGCACGAAGGCAAGCGGCAAAGGAATCACGAAGATCGGCAGCGACACCCTCCTCATGTCCTACACCCATGTAGCCCATGACTGTACCGTCGGCAACCACTGCATCCTCGTCAGCTATGTCGGCATAGCCGGTGAGACCGACGTCGACGACTGGGCCATCCTCGGCGGCAGCACCGTAGCCCACCAGTTCAGCAAGATCGGAACCCACGCAATGGTAGGCGGCGGCAGCAAGATCAACAAGGACATCCCGCCCTACGTCCTCTGCGGCCGCGAGCCCCTCATGTACGTCGGCGTCAATATCGTCGGACTCCGCCGCCGCGGCTTCACAGGCGACCAGATCCGCATGATCAAGGACATCTACGACATGATCTACTACTCCGGCATGAACGTCTCCGACGCCCTCGACAAGATCGAGGCCGGTTTCCCTCCCTGCGAGGAGAAGGACACCATCGTCAGCTTCATCCGCGCCTCCAAGAGAGGCATCATCAAAGGCGGCAACATCGGAGGGAAGGGCGAGATCGAGTAGACCCGATGAGCGTCATCCTCTCAACAGCCTACTGCCCTCCCATATCGTATATCGCGGCTATGGCCCGGGAACTTACCCTGTCTGCGGACGGGGTAATTCCGTCCAATGCCGTAATCGAAGCCTGCGAGAACTACCAGAAACAGTCCTGGCGCAACAGGACCAGGATCCTCTCGGCCGGCGGCCCCATGGACCTCAGTTTCCCTATCGTCCATGTCGGAGGCACCCATAACAACATCCCCATACGCGAAGTCCTCATTGACTACACGACGGACTGGGTGACCCTCCATGAGCGCGCTATTGCCTCCGCATACTTCTCCTCGCCCTATTTCGAATACTACAAGGACGAGTTCTTCGCCATCCTGGACAGCAGGCCGGCCACCCTGTTCGGACTGAACACGGCTCTGCTTGATTTCTTCCTTGAAAAGACGGGAGTACCGTGCAAGATAAGCTTTACCGAAGATTACGTCCGTGAGACCGGACTTGAGGACCTTAGGGAGACCATCCACCCGAAACGTCCGGATACGGTCCTCAGGGACCTCGGGCTGGACAGACCTTACTGGCAGGTCTTCGGGGACCGCTACGGCTTCACCCCCGGCCTGTCGGTAATGGACCTTCTGTTCAACGAAGGCCCAGACTCAATTCTCTGGCTGAAAAAACTTTAGTATCCTCCTCGTCGAGGAAGTGACCTTCACGGAGTCGTCTATGCGGCGTCCGAGGACGGCGTAGACGCGCCCGGCCCCGCCCGGCGCGGCGACGACGAGGGCCGCAGCCTTGTCGGCTATGGAAGTGTGGGTGTCGGAGAAGAAGTCACTGAGCTTCTTCCGTCCCTTCATGCCGAAAGGCACGAACCAGTCCCCCGGAAGCCATTCCCGTACCTCGAAGCCCTCGGGGAGGGCATCCTTGTCCATAAGGAGCACCCCTTCCGGGGTCTTGAGGGACATCCCGGGAAGATAGTCCATCTCCTCCATTAAATACCGCATGCGTGCGCGTGCGTGAGGGACAAACTGGATGCGCCCGCTCGTTGTGACGGCATCGGCCTCAACGCCGGAGAAGGTCTTTCCGGCAAAAGTTCCCCGGTCGGAAGAAGCGACAAGGGAAGTCAGGGATTCTATCGACGAGGAGTTGAAGCCCTTCCCGTCAAGGATACGGTAAAGGACGTATTCCCACCCTTCTACAGCCTTCAGCGCGTCAAGGGAGATATCCCCGTTACAGTCTACAACCTTAGGACAGGCCGACTTGTAGAAGCCCTCAAGAGCAGCCGCAGCGTCACGGAAATGGGCCATATTGCTCTCCATAGTCCTGAGGAAGGAGGGATTCATCTCCTCGAACATCGGGAACACGAGGTTCCTCAGGCGGTTCCTCTTGTAGTCGTTCTCAAGGTTCGTGCGGTCTGTACGATATGGCACTCCGTTAGCCTCGGCGTACTCCTCTATCTGTTTTCTTGTCAGGCCCAGAAGGGGTCTCAGGACAATCAGCGGGCCTTCGGGAAAGTCCATCACTGTCCGGCTTCCCATGCCGCACAGGCCCCTGGGGCCGGTTCCGCGGAGCAGATTGAGGAACAGGGTCTCCGCGTCATCGTTGAGATTGTGGGCGACGGCGAGAGCGTCGAAGCTGTGTTCGCGGACGAGTTCCGCGAACCAGGCGTAACGCAGCTCCCGCGCGGCCATTTCTATGCTTATGCCGTTATCGGCGGCATACTTTTCTGTATCGAAATCCCTGCAGAAGAAATCAAGGCCGTGTTCCCCGGCCCATTCGCGCACCAGGCTCTCGTCCCCGTCGCATTCGCCGGGACGGAGGTGGAAGTTACAATGGGCGACAGCGTATCCGGCCTCCGGCATCAAACAACTATGGCTGACACACATATCAGCCATAGTCATTGAGTCGATGCCTCCGCTTACTGCAAGGAGTATCTTCATAAGGGTATATTACTTCTTGGAAGCAATCGTGTAGGTGAAGCCGAAGGAAAGGGACTCCATGAACTGGAC
>JAKSJS010000076.1 GCA_024398155.1 Bacteroidales bacterium
CGGCGATGGTATACCATCCTTGTAGTAGATAGGGAAAGGCTCGCCCCAGTACCTCTGGCGGCTGAAGATCGCATCGCGGAGACGGTAGTTGGTCTTCCTTCTGCCGAGGCCGTGGGCCTCGACATAGTCCTTTGCGGCAGGTATCGCGTCCTTGACGTCAAGGCCGTTGAGGAAACCGCTGTTCATCATCTTTCCTTCCTTGGCATCGAAGCTGGACTCACTCACGTCAGCGCCCTCGATAAGGGGCATGATCGGGAGGTCGAACTTCCTGGCGAAGGCATAGTCACGGGAATCATGGGCGGGAACCGCCATGATTGCTCCCGTGCCGTAGCCGGCGAGTACATATTCGGAAATCCATACGGGAACCTTGTCGCCGGTAAGGGGATTGATGCCATAAGAGCCGGAGAATACTCCGGTCACAGCTTTTGTCTCGGCAATTCTCTCGCGCTCGGTCTTCTTCTTGACTTCCTTGAGATAGGCCTCGACAGCCTCGCGGCGCTCGGGAGTCGTAAGCTCGAGAGCGAGGTCGCTCTCGGGAGCGAGAACCATGAAGGTGACTCCGAAGAGAGTGTCGGCGCGGGTCGTGAAGATAGTGACGTCACGCTCGGCGTCTCCGGTCAGAACCTTGAAGACGACCTCGCAGCCTTCTGACTTGCCTATCCAGTTTCTCTGCATTTCCTTGAGGGAATCGGTCCAGGAGAGACTCTCGAGGGAGTCAAGGAGCCTGCCGGCATAGGCGGAGACCCTGAGCTGCCACTGTTTCATCTTCTTCTGCTCGACGGGGAAACCGCCACGTACGGAAAGACCGTCCTTGACCTCGTCGTTGGCGAGTACAGTACCGAGTCCTTCGCACCAGTTGACGGAAGTCTCGCCCTGGTAGGCGATACGGTAGTTCATGAGGACAGAAGCCTTTTCCTTCTCATCCATAGCCTTCCACTCGGCAGCTGTGAACTTGAGCTCGGCAGTACAGGCAGCATTCACGCCCTCAGTACCTGCGGCCTCGAACTTCTTGACGAGTTCTGCAATAGGGCAGGCCTTGTCGAGGTCGTTGTCGTAGTAGCTCTCGAACATCTGGATGAAGGCCCACTGGGTCCACTTGTAATAGCCGGGGTCACAGGTCCTCACCTCACGGTCCCAATCATAGGAGAAACCGATACGGTCGAGCTGCTGGCGATAGCGTGCGATATTGATGTTTGTTGTAGTCTCGGGATGCTGGCCGGTCTGGATGGCATACTGCTCGGCGGGAAGGCCGAAGGCGTCATAGCCCATGGGATGGAGTACGTTGAAGCCCTTGAGTCGACGGTATCTCGAATAGATATCACTTGCAATATATCCGAGGGGATGACCTACATGAAGACCCGCTCCCGAAGGATAAGGGAACATGTCGAGCACGAAATAGCTCGGTTTAGAAGAGTCTTCCCTGACTTTGAATGTCTTGTTCTCGGCCCAGTAGGCCTGCCATTTGGCTTCGATTTCCTTAAAATTGTAATCCATATCAAATATTACCGTTTATTCCTATTTTTTTCTTTGTCCCCTTCTTCTCGAGCTTGAACTCGACGGGGATGGTCATCGTGGAGCGTATCTTCTGGCCCTTGGCCTTTGCGGGCTTCCACTTAGGGGAAGCATTTATGACTTTCAGAGCCTCGTCGTCAAGAAGAGGATCCACGCTCTTCACTATTGTCGCATTTGTCAGTTTGCCGTCCTTCTCGATAACGAAATTCACCTGGACAGTGCCCTGGATCCCGCGTTCTACAGCAGCCTGGGGATACTTCAGGTAGGGATAGACCCATTTCTGGAGGAAGGTCGAGGGGTCATAGCTTCCAAGGAAGGAAGGCTTGATCTCGCAGTCGAAGAAGGGCACAACGTCATTGTCATAAGAGGGTCTTGCTACCTTAAGGGCCTCTTCCTTGAACTCTATCTTCTTCTCGCGGTTGGAAATAGCGAAGAGGAAGTTGTAGACATATTCCAGTTCCCTCTCCATCGACTCATAGTCAAGGATGTCGGGAGTGTCCTTGAAGGTATTGTGCTCGTTGTAACGCCCGGTCGTAAAGGTTACTGACGGGATCTCCTTCTCGTAGAAGGCGACATAGTCCGAAGGGTAGAAAGGATTGGAGACTACCTTGGGAGTTATCGGCTGGAGCTGGGAGGAGACCTCATCGACAAGAGCGTTCATCCCCTTGTTGGAGGCGGTGAAGGCGAAGAATCCCTCGCGGTCTGCCGTTCCCAGCATGTCGAGGTTTATCATCGCATCTATGTTCGCGACATCCTTGAAAGCGCGGTTGAGGAAGTACCACGAGCCGGCGAACGTGTTGCAGGAGGCGCCGAAGCCGACGAAGAGTATCGAGCGGCGGAAAAGGAGCGAGTTGGTGGAGACCATTCGGGCGAGCTCGAGCATCATAGCGAGGCCGGAGGCGTTTCCGTTGGCCCCGTAATACGTCGACCGATAGTCCTCACCGTCAATCTTCATTGTATGTGTCCCGAGGTTGTCAAGGCGCGCGCCGACAACTATATATCTGTCTCTCAACGTCTTGTCATATCCCTGGATAAAGCCGAGGACATTGCGGCTCACGAGAGTATCGGCTCCGTCACGAAGGCCGAACTCGTCACCTGAACGGGAAGAGAGGACGTCAACACCGTACTCGGCGAACATGTCGGAGATATACTCGGCTGTCATCTTCTCCCCTTCCGAGCCGGCCTTGCGGCCTTCCATCTGGGCGCCGGCTATGTAGCTGACATGGTCCCTGAAGACGCCCATCGTCTCGCTGTCGTCAAGGGAGGAATAGCCGCCGTCCCTGAACTGGGCAGAAGCCATCAGGGGCATAAGAAGGAGGGATAATGAAAGTAAATGTCTTTTCATCATAAGCATCATATTATCTATTGGCGAAGATCCAGGCCTCCTTGGGGACAAAGGACTCGGAAGAAGCCTTGTCAAGAAGGTCCAGAGCATCCGAAAGGCGGTCGCATCCGGCAAGGGCGACAGCCTTCAGTCCGCTTTCGAAACTTATATAGCAAGGGTCGTACCCGGCCGCCTTCGCCTTTTCGAAGGCTTTGGCAGAATAGGTTTCGGTGCGGAACGCACCAATAATAATATAATAGGTGTGGTCAAGTTTGGTCTTCACATCTGAATCGTAGGAGCCGGCCTCGACTACGCGGTAGTCGGAAGTATCCAGCCTCTCGAGGGTCGCAAGCGAGTCCGCTTCGGCCTTGAGCTTAGCCTCAAGGGCCGTCAGAGAGTCCTCGGAGGCCTTTTTCTCAGCCTCTACGACTACCCTCAGGGCGTCGATATCTGCGGATGTAGGACGGCCGGCGAGACGGCGGAAGGCATCGCAGGAGGCCGCGGAAGCGACGACTGCGAGCATGAGGGATACGTATGCAAAATATCTTTTCATGTTCATGGGGCCAGTTAAAAACAATACTTCGTGAATAAATCGCAAATTTAATTAATTTTCTTGTTAAAGTGTTATATTTGCGCCATACACGAAGAATATGAAGAGTACAATAACACTTGAAGCAATCGACCCCGTCGACATCTACGGTCCCGGCAACCGTATTCTCGAAGCTCTTTCGAGCTATTATCCCAACCTTAAGATCATAGCGAGGGGCTCCGACATAATTCTTGACGGCAAGGAAGAGGACATAAGCGACTTCGACGCAAAGATCCACCGGCTGATCGAGAAGAAGTACCGCAAGATGAACCTCACCCCTTACGACGTCGAGGACCTCTTCGAAGAGGACAACGCCTCAAGGAACGACTTCCACTTCAACGCCTCCTCCCCTATAGTCTTCAACAATGAGGGAAAGCCCATAAGCGCGAGGAACGAGAACCAGCAGAAGATGGTCAAGGCCTACTTCGACAATGACCTTGTCTTCGCCGTAGGCCCCGCAGGTACCGGCAAGACCTATATCGCGATAGCCCTGGCGGTACGTGCTCTCAAGAACCGTGAAATAAAAAGGATAATCCTGACCCGCCCGGCGGTGGAAGCCGGCGAACGCCTGGGCTTCCTGCCCGGCGACCTCAAAGAAAAGCTGGACCCCTATCTCCAGCCCCTGTACGACGCCCTCGGAGACATGATACCCGGAAAGAAGCTCCAGGATTTCCTTAACGAGGGAACCATTCAGATTGCGCCCCTCGCCTATATGAGAGGCCGCACCCTGGACCGCGCCTGCGTAATCGTCGTTGAGGCCCAGAACACCAATCTAGGCCAGCTCAAGATGTTCCTGACCCGTATGGGAACTAACGCCAAGTTCATCGTAACGGGCGACGCGACCCAGATAGACCTGCCGAACAAATCCGATTCCGGGCTTCTCCGCGGAATCGAACTTCTCCAAAACATAAAGGGCATCGCTACAATACGCTTCAATAACGAAGATATTGTGCGACACCCTCTTGTCACCAAGATAGTGAAGGCCCTCGATTAAAGGCCTTCCTTTACTATCTTGTCATATTTCTTGTAGCCGGCCTCGTAATCGGCACCCTTGTCGTAGAAACGATAGTAGATGTTCTTGAGGTATTCGGCGATGTTTACCTTGATGCTGTCGTCCTTGCAGGCGTTGAAGGCCTTCTCGAAAGGATCGATGGCGTCGAGGAGTTCCTGCTCGAACTGGGCTACCATTGCCATGTACTTGTTGTCGTCGAACTCAGTTGCGGCCTTCTCGCTGATTGCGATAGCCTCCTCGTAGTGGAGGATACCGGCACCGATGTAACCGAACTCATAAGCGGGATTGACGTTGGAAGCCTCAGCGTAGGAAGCGAGGGGTGCATCGTTCTCACCAAGCTGTTTGTGGATGTTGCCTTCTACATAGTAGAGGGAAGCATTGTCGGGCTCGTTCTTCTTTGCGACATCGAGAAGTTCGAAAAGACGGGCAGTGTTGCCGGAGTTCTCGATGTAGTAGTTGATAAGACCGATGAGGATAGCCTGGCTGCCGGGATATTTGGTGAAGCCTTCCTCGAGGAGGGCTACCTGTTTCTCAGTGTCACCCTTGGCTACATAGAGGTCAGCGAGCTTTGCGAATACTTCGCCGTCCTCGTAGTAGTAACCGAGTTCGTAGCATTTGTTGAAGAACTCGAGAGCCCTGTCATTGTTGCCGGCTGCATAGGCAGTATAGGCGGCATTGTAGATAGCTACGGTGTCGATCTGGGATACGGGAGCGGTTGCCTTGGCTGCAGCAGCCTTCTCGAAGCAGAGGCTTGAGGTAGCGAAGTCACCGAAAGTATAGGCGTTCATAGCGAGCTCCATGTACTTGTCGTTGATAGAGTTGATGCCATTGGTGAGATCTTTGGTCTTCTGGTGTTTGAGGTCGACCTCAGCACCCTTGGCGTAAGCCTCGAGAGCCTTGTCGAGAGCATCCTCTACAACGGGTTTGGTGGTCTCGACCAGAGAGAGGAGGCCGTTGGGGCCGAAGTAGTAGTTGCAGGTAGGATAGACATTCTTCTCATAGACGCTGCCACCCAGTTCGACCTGCTCTACGGAAGTGGGGTTGACACCGGACATGAGGATCGAGAGATCTGTCTTGCTGGCGCCGATCCAACCGCTGAGGCGGGGGGAGTTGTATGCATCGATGTAAGCGTTGCCGAGTTTGACCCAGGTAGCGACCTTGGCGGCTTTCTTGGGGTTGTTGGCGGCAGTTGAAGCAGAAGTTACGGCTTTCTGAGCCTGCGCTGCAGATTTGATCTGAGCGTTGGATACTGTAGCTACCGTAAGGAGAGCTGCGAGTACGATTGCAAACCTTTTCATTTCAAATAAAGATTATATAGTTAATATTCAATTACTCGTTTGAAGGAACTTCGGAAGCGGCATTTTCAGTCTCGCCTTCGGGCTGTTCGTCTTCATCCTGTTTGGGAACAACGGTTACTGATGATATGCCGTCGTTGTCGCGTATATTGATGAGCTTGACGCCCTGGGTAGCGCGGCCGGCCTCGCGTATGTCACTGACTGACATCCTGATAGTGAGGCCCGACCGGTTGATTATCATGAGGACGTTGTCCTCGGTTACGTTCTTGAGAGCAACAACCGGACCAGTCTTGTCAGTGATCGCCAGAGTCTTGACTCCCTTGCTGCCGCGGCTGGTGAGGCGGTACTCCTCGAAACCGGTGCGTTTGCCGAATCCGTGCTCGCTCACTACGAGGGCTGTATGGGCGGCGGCGTCCTCGGCGAGAGGATCGTAGCAGACGACGCTGACGACCTCGTCGCCCTCGTCGAGATTCATACCCTTGACTCCGGATGCGGAACGTCCCATGGTCCTTATGTCGGACTCGTCGAAGCGTACGCAACGGCCGTCACGGGCGGCAAGATAGATCTGGTTGGACCCGTTGGTGAGGGCAGCCTCGAGTATCTCGTCATCCTCACGGATAGTAATAGCGGTGATACCTTTGTTGCGGCTTCTCTTGTTGGAGAACTCGGCAAGGCTGGTCTTCTTGATGATACCCTGTTTCGTGGCGATTACCACATTGTGGGCATTGACGTATTCCTCATCCTCGATCTTGGCGGCGGTGAGGTAGGTCTTTATGATGTCCTCGGGATCGATGGAAATGACGTTCTGGATCGCGCGGCCCTTGGAAGAGCGGGCGCCTTCGGGGATCTCGTAAACCTTGAGACGGTAGCATTTTCCGTTCTGGGTGAAGAGGAGCAGACAGGCGTGCATGTTGGAGACATAGATATGCTCTATGAAGTCCTCATCGCGCGTTGCGCTGCCTTTCATTCCGACACCGCCCCTGTTCTGGGTCTTGTACTCGGCAAGGCGGGTCCTCTTTATGTAGCCTTTATGGGAGATCGTGATTACGACATCCTCGTCGGCATAGAAGTCCTCGGGGTTGAATTCGCCATCGGAGGGAACAATCTCGGTGCGGCGCTCGTCGCCGTATTTCTCCTTGATCTCCATCGTTTCCTTCTTGATGACCTCCATCTGCTTGTCGTAGCTTGCGAGGATCTCCTCGCACTCGTGGATGAAGCGCTCGATCTCGTCGAACTCGGCCTGGAGTTTCTCCCTTTCGAGTCCTGTAAGCTGGCGCAGACGCATATCGACGATAGCGGAGGCCTGGGGCTCGGTGAAGCCGTAGTTGTCGATAAGGGCGTTCTTGGCTTCCTCGACGCTCTTGGCGGCACGGATCGTGGCGATGACCTCATCGATTACGTCGAGGGCCTTGAGGAGGCCTTCGAGGATATGGGCGCGCTTGCGGGCCTTGTCGAGGTCGAATTTCGTCCTCCTGACGATCACTTCATGACGGTGCTCGACGAAGTACTTGATCAGTTCCTTGATATTGAGGGTACGGGGACGGCCGTTCACGAGGGCGACGTTGTTGACCGAGAAGCTGGACTGGAGAGGAGTCAGCTTGTAGAGGGTGTTGAGGACAACCTGGGCGTTGTAGCCCTGTTTGATCTTCATGATTATGCGGAGGCCTTCGCGGCTCGTCTCATCATTGATATAGGTGATGCCCTCGATCTTCTTCTCCTCGACCATCTCGGCGATCTTCTCGATCATCTCCCTCTTGTTGATCATGTAGGGAATTTCGGTCACGACTATCGTCTGGCGGTCCTTGTCGTCAGTCTCAATCTCGCAGCGGGAGCGGATGACGATACGGCCCTGGCCGGTCTCGAAGGCGTCTTTGATTCCCTGGAGACCCTGGATGATACCTCCGGTCGGGAAGTCGGGACCCTTGATGTAGTGCATCATCTCCTCTATCGAGATGTCGGGATTGTCGATGTAGGCGCAGATTGCGTCACAGCACTCGGAGAGGTTGTGGGTCGGCATGTTGGTAGCCATACCTACAGCGATACCGCTCGCACCGTTGAGAAGGAGGAGAGGAATCTTGGTAGGGAGTACAGTAGGCTCCTGGAGGGTGTCGTCGAAGTTGTTCTGGAAGTCGACGGTATCCTTGTCGAGGTCGGCGAGGACCTCCTCGGAGAGTTTGGAGAGCTTCGCCTCGGTGTAACGCATTGCGGCGACGGGGTCACCGTCCGTGCTACCGAAGTTACCCTGGCCCCATACGAGGGGATATCTCATGACCCAGTTCTGGGCGAGACGCGCCATTGCATAATAGACACTCGAGTCGCCGTGGGGATGGAATTTACCGAGAACCTCACCGACGATACGGGCGGATTTCTTTGTCTGTCCGGAATAGTTCAGGCCGAGGCCTTCCATTCCGAAGAGGACTCTTCTGTGGACAGGTTTCATACCGTCCCTTACATCGGGGAGGGCACGGGAGACGATTACGGACATCGAGTAGTCGATATACGCACTGCGCATTTCCTGGTTGATGTCAACCTGCTCGATAGTACCGGTCATTCCCACCTTTTCAGCAGAGAGGCCTGTGTTTTCTTCGTTTGCCATTTTTACTATATACTTTACTTTAGTTATTTCACCATAGCTATAGCACGCGCACACGCGCGCACATAATAGCTTGCAAATATAACAATACTTTTGATAATGCGCAAATATGAAATTCGGGAAGTTTTACGTAATTTAGCGGATTATAACGAAAGTCAAGAGAGCTTTATGCAGATAAACATATCAGAATCCCTGAACGTGATAATCCGCTTCGCCCGTGAAGAGGCGATGAGGACCGGAAGCTACTCGATAGGCCCCGACCATCTCTTCCTCGCAATAGTGCGCCATGGGGACAATCCGGCCTGCGAGTGCCTCAAGGCCCTCGAGGTCGACCTCCAGGAACTCAAGCAGTTCATCGACAGCAGGATCTTCACGAATGAGCACATCCCCTACTCCGACATCGCCGAGATATCCGGCTCGAGGAGTTCCCACGACGTGATCTCGATATGCGTCCTTGAAGCCACGAGATTCCACACGACCGAAGCCCTGCCGGTCCATCTCCTGCTCGCCCTCTGCCGCGCCCAGGACTGCTACGGACGCGTAT
>JAKSJS010000077.1 GCA_024398155.1 Bacteroidales bacterium
GGCATTCGCCTTCACCGTGGCAACCGCCGTTGCCGCCATGACATCCGCCCTTGCGGTGGCATCCGGCGCAGCCGTTGGTCTTGACGTTCTCGCCGTGGAGGCCGTCATGGAGCTCCTGGTCGGTAGCCTCGCGGACAGTAAGGATACGTCCGGTAAAGTGGAGGGTCTTGCCGGCCATCGGGGAGTTGAGGTCGAGAGTCACGGTCTCCTCGCCTACGCTTACGACCTTGCCGGGTACCATCTGGCCGACATTGTTGACGAGGGGAACCATAGCTCCTACCTTGAGGAATTCCTCGAGGCGGTTGCCCTCGTTGTCGACGAAGGCGGCTATCGGGAGCTCGATCACCCTCGAGGGATCGACCTCGCCGTAGCCGTCCTTGGGCTCGACGATGAAGTCGAAGCTGTCGCCGGGCTCGAGGCCTTCGGTGGCCCTTTCGAAGCCTGCGATAAGGCTGTGGGTGCCGTCGATCTAGTCAAGAGTTCTTTCCTCCACTGTCCTGTCTACGATCTGTCCGTCTACTTCAAGCCCATAGATGAGCTCTACAACTCTGTTCTGTTCAATCTTCATAATATATTTTTCCTATGCACTAAAGTCTATATCCCTGAAGCCGAGGGTCCCGATGTTCCAGGCGGCACCAGGACGGATGTCCGTACCGGCCGCCGCGAACTTCGACCAGAGGCCTTTCATGTTGCCTGTAATCACCGCCTCTCGGAACGGCTTTCCCTTACAGCCGTCCTTGAAGGCGTATCCCTCGACTCCGTACGAGAAGTCTCCGGTTGTCGGATTGCAGTTGCCTCCGTTGAAGCCCGTTATGAGCATTCCATCGCCCAAAAGCTCCAGTATATCTTGCAAAGATATATCTTTTTTCGTTTCTCCATCAGCAAACGGCCTGATGCATAGCCTTGAAGGGCCTTCAACAGTTCCCTCGAGGCCGAGTTTCGCGGACTGGAAGGTGTTGATGAAGAACTCCCTGACAACACCGTTTTCGATGATTGCGCGGTTCCTGGTCGCGACTCCTTCCGAGTCGAAGAGCCTTGCGCCGGGCTTCCCGAAGTCGTGGGGACGGTCCTCGAAGGTAAGGTTCTCCGAGAAGACCTTCTTGCCTAGATCGTCCCCAAGGAACGAACTCTTCTGCCATACAGCCCCGCCGTCGAGCGCCGCCATCAGCGGCGAGACGAGACGGCTGGCGCAGGAGTTGTCGATGACTATGTTGAGCCTTCCGCCGGCGACGGGGACGGGGCCTCTCGCGTCAAGGGCCCTGGAGAGGGCCTTGCGCGAAGTCACGCCCCGTTCCAGCTCCTCGAGCCGTGGGACATTCCTCCACCAGTACCCGCTCAGTATCTTGCCGTCGGACTCTATAGTAACCTCGCTGAAGACGCCGAAGCTGGTCTCTTTATGGCGTCCCTCGAAGCCGTTCGAGTCGATTATGTAGGAGTCGGAGACGGAGTCGCCGTACTCGACCTCCTCGCTTATGAGTTTCCAGTCGTCTTCGGGAGCAACAGCCCCGAAAATGAGCTCTCCCTTTGCTATTTCCATCTTTTCCTCGGCCTGAAGGTTTTCGCAGGCGGGGTCGTAGAGACCCGCCTCGGAGCCTTCCGTAAAGCCTTTGGCGGTACGCTCGGGTGAAGGGAGACCATAGCATTCGTCAGGCGAGAGCATAGAGGTGATCTCTACGCTTTCCTTCACGAATCCGGCGAGGTCCTCCTCCGCAAGGCGGTTGGTCGAGAAGGTCCCGTACCTGCCGCCCATATAGATCTGGAGCAGTGTCGAGCGGTCAGCGGAGTGCCGGAGCTTGTCGATCTCCCCGTTGCGCATCGTCACCGGGTCCGCGGATCCCTTGGTCAGGGAAACGCGTGCGGCGCCCGCTCCTTCGGCTATCGCCATATCCAGGCAGAGCCTTGAAATCCTTATGTCGTTTTCGCTTATCATGCTATTCTCCTCCCACAGTAAGGTTCTCAACGAGAACAGTCGGAATGCCGCATGAGACGGCAACGCTCTGCTCCTTTCCGCATGTCCAAGTGCCGTTGTCGATCTTGAGGTCGTTGCCGACCATCCTGATCGACGAAAGGGCCTCCGGACCGTTCCCGATCACGTTTATGTCCTTTACGGGCATAGTGAGGCGGCCGTCCTCGATGAGGAAGCCGCTCTTGACGTAGAAGGTGAAGTCGCCTTCGCCTATCTTTACCTGGCCGTTGGAGAACTCGTCGACGTAGACACCGTTCTTTACCGAAGCAATGATTTCTTCAGGCGGACAGTCGCCGTTCTCCATGTAGGTCGTCCTCATGCGGGGAATCGGGTTGTAGCGGAAGTCCTCGCGGCGTCCGTTGCCGGTAGGCGCGACGCCGTAGTACGCGGCGCTCACGCGGTCGTGGAGGTAGCTCGTAAGGACTCCGTCGGTGACCATGTAGGTCTTCTCCCCGGGAACTCCTTCGTCGTCGTAGGTCTTGGCTCCGCGGGAGCCGCATATAGTCGCGTCATCAACGATGGAAATCCCTTTGGGACATATCTGGAGGCCCATTTTGTCCGCAAAGATGGAAGTCCCCTTGCGGTTGAAGTCGGCCTCGAAGGCATGGCCCATCGCCTCATGGAGGAGGATGCCGGAGGCACCGGCTCCCATCACGACGCTCATCCGGCCGCCTTTCGGCCTCCGGGCGTCGAACCTCTCGTCGGTTCCCTTCAGGAGCTCGTCCACAAGCTCGCGGACGACGGCGTCGCCGTCAGCGAGCAGCCAGTCGGCTCCCTTGCGGAAGCTCCTCGAGGCGTTCTTCTGGATGACTTCGCCGCCTCTCGTAAGGATAGCGAAGACCGATACGGAAGCTATCGGGCGGGTCTCATAGGCAAGCTCGCCAAGCGAGTTGTACATCATGACGTCGGACTCGCTGTAGCTCATCCTTGCGATGAACTTCACGACTCCGGCGTACCTCAACCGCGTCACCTCCTCCATCCTTTTGAGAAGGGGAGCGAAGCGGGCGATCGAGGTCGCCCTCCATGATATCGATATCGGGTAGCGGTCGAGCGCCGGACGCGAGGGCGCGACGCGGTAGCGGCCGGGGTCGCCCGCCGCTCCGCTGCCGATCAGGGCGGCGGCCTTCGCCGCTGCGAGCATCTCGCGCGGCTCGGTCGACTCGGCGTAGGCGTATCCGGTCTTCTCTCCCGAGAGAGTCCGGACGCCGACGCCGTAGTCCGTATGGTGGCCTCCCGCGGCGACTTCACCGTCGATGAGGCTTATGTTGCCGTAGGTCGTGTATTCGAAGTAAAGGTCGGCGAAGTCGCCACCCTTGGAGAGGGCGGCGGCCACGACCCTGTCCATCATCGGACGGTCAACCTTGAATGTGTCGAAGTAATATTTTTCCGATCCTATCATTCTATTCGATGATTTTCCAGAACCCGTTCCTCTTGCCGCTTTCCCTTTTGATAATGCCTTTTTCTGACAAGGATGCAGTTAGTCTCTTTACTGTTCTTACTGATTTGCCTATATGAGACGCAAGTGCTTCCTGAGTCATTCTGGGGTCGAGCTTGATTGTGTTTAGCAATACTCTTTCGTCCAAAGTGACATCCAAAGTGCCAGATGGCCCATTAGCTTGGATTTCATTGCCGGTCTTAGAATAGCTGACATGCATCTCCCTGTTCCTTAATTCATACTTCGCATTCAGCAGCAGATTCTCGAAGAAATGCTCCAGGAAGACCGGATTGGCAGCAACGTTTTTGGAATAGTTCACATAGTTGGCCCTGACCAGAGCATTTCTGAAATACCAGGAGTTATCGGCGAAAGCTTCATTCTCTACCTCAAATCCGAAGTTACGCAGATATTTGATTGCGAACACAGCTGTGGTGCGTGTGTTGCCCTCGCAGAACGGATGTATCTGCCATATCCCGGAGATGAACCTGCAAATGTGCCTTACAGCCTGCAGGGCATTAAGAGACGAATAATCGGTGTTCTTCTCCTCTCGGAAATCATATTCAAGGGTCTGAGTGATCATGTCGTGTGAGGAATACAGTACAGTATCACTGTCAAGAACCCATTCTTTTTTTGTAATGTTGTATGTCCTGATGGCTCCAGCCTCTTTGTAAATACCGGTAAAGAGTCTGCGATGGATCTGGATCAGATAGTCGGGGGTGAAATTGAATGTCGGTTCCGTAAGCAATTCTGCTATCCTGGCCGATACCTTGTCGGCCTCTTCAGTGCGCTCCTCTACAGCTTGCCTTCCTGATTTGGATCTGTAATAGGTATCAAGCAGTTCTTTGACTTCCTCGATTGTAATATCACCCTCAATGTTCTGCCTGGCAGTTTCAAGCAGATATTCTGACGGTTTCAGCCCATCGACATCCTGGAGGCCGACAGCCGTTTTCCATGCGTAGGATTTTTCTTTCTGAGAAGGATTCCCGCCTTTTATATATTCGTCAAATACTCCCATGTTGCATCATTTTGGATTGACGCAAATATACAAAAAAAATTCAAAGTGCCATCCAAAATGCCGATTTGGCACTTTGGATGGCACTTTGGAGTGTCATTATTCGGGATTGGAGAGGGCTTTGAACTTGTCGTTGATCTCCCTCATCTTGCTGAAGACGCCTATCGTGCCTGCCTCACCGGGACGGAAGTCGGCGCCGCTGGCGTTGTTCTTGAGTATGAAGTTCCATATCATGCATATCTGGACCCTCTCGCTGAAGAAGTCCTCGTAGTACTGATTAGGGTATTCAAGACCGACATTGCTGCATGCAGGGCCGGTGAACTCTCCGCAGTAGAAGACCTTGCCGAGCTCCGCAGCGCATTTCTTGGCATATTTGATCTGGTTTACGTGGTCCTGCTGGCCGAGGTCCGAGAACTTCCTGTTGTCACCGAGATAGTGGTGCTCGGACATACCCATCATGGGTTCGGGAGTCATGAGGCCGGTGATCTCGACGTACTGGTCGTAGCTGTCGTCATTCCAGTTGTTCTCCTTGTAGAGATGCCACTGGGCGTTGCGCATGATGGAGTATCCGCTGCCGACGAGGCGTTGGTGAGGGTCGAGCTCGAAGCATTTCTTCGCGAATCCCCTTGCCGCTCTCTGGACTGCGTCAGCGGGGAGGGCGGGATATTCGCCACCACCGTTGATGTTGGCCTGGAGGTTCATCTCGTTGCCGAATTCCCACATAGCGATACATTTGTGGTCCTTGAGGGTGTTGACGAGGTCAGTCGCCATGTCGATCATAAGGAGGTAGACCTTGCTCTTGAGGTTGCCCCAGGGAGCGATGGACTCGGCAGTGTATTCACCGGTGGACTTGATCATCTGGGTGATTTCCCAGCAGAGGGAAGGAACGAGGAGGATGTGCTTCTCGTCACAGAGGGTAGCGATCTGGTCGAGCCTCTCGAGATATGCGGCCTTGTTGGCGACATACTTGTTGTTTATGTCGTCAGCACCCCAGGGGATGACGCTGAAGCGTACGATGGGGACCTTCTCCTCTGCGAGGATGTTGATGGTCTGCTTGACATTCTCAAAATTTGCGTCGCCGCAGTCCTGGTTCTGGGTCATGAGGTTATAGCAGTTGATGCCGGCGACATAGAGGGGCTGGCCGGCGAGTATCATCCTGTTGTCGGGGGATATCGCAGTTATCTTTCCGACCTTGATTCCGTAGGGGCCGTCATAGTCGTCTGCCCAGTATTTGTCGAGGGCGTACTCATAGGTGAAGTCGCCTTCAATGGGGTCCTGGACGGGTTTGATTACGACTTTGGGAGGGTTGTTCTGGTTGTTGCCGGAGTCGTTGCCTCCTTTGGGCTCCTTGTCGCAGGAAGCGAGGAGAGTCAGGGCCGCGATGGCGGCGAGGATGAGAGTTGATTTCTTCATGATTGTGTGGTTATTGATTGATATTATTCATTTCAGTCTGGGAATGGCGCTTTTCCTCTTCTTCGGCGAGCTTCCTTATCCTTTCGTAGGTCAGGGGTTTCAACATGTCGGTTATCCTGTTCTTGCGGCCTTCGGCGACTATGTGGAAGGGAATCTCCGAGTTGTCGGCGAGTATCCAGCGGTCGCAGACCTTGGAGTAGTCGCGGAAGAAGTACATTATGCCGGTCGAGTAGCGGCGGCGGATAATCGGCTCGGGGATGTTGTGGCCGCCTTTCTCGACGCGGTCGCGGACCCTTTGGATCGCGAGCTCGGGGGAATTGAGCCAGAAATAGAGGACCGTCACCGAATAGCCTTCCGCCTGGGCTCTCTGGGTTATCTTGAGGAGCGAGCGGGTCGCGAGGGTCGTCTCGATAGCGAAGTCGGCCTTCCTCTCGAGCAGGTAGTTTATCTTCTCGAGCATGAAGCGGGAGGCGCGCACCTTCGCATTCTCGGGCTTGAAGGGCTCGAGGTATTTCGCGAATTCGTCGGAGTTCACGAATTCGCTGACCTCGAGAAGCTCGGGGAGGAGAGTGTAGGAGGCGGTCGTCTTCCCGGCTCCGTTACATCCGCTTATGATATAGAGTCTCGGCATTGTTACTTGTTGTTTACACCGTACCCGAACAGGGCGAAATCGCCCTTGCAGGGGTCTCCGGGGAATATTTCATCGAACGAACGGGTTATCTCGAGGGCGGTCGCGAGGTCCTTGGACTTCCTCGCGGTAAGCCCGAGGGCGACGGCCTCGTCGTACACATGGACGTCGAGGGGGATTATGAGCGAGGCGGGATCGGTCGACTTCCAGAGGCCGAGGTCGACCCGGCCGTCGTCCCTTACCATCCACCTTCTCATCATGTTGATCTTCTTGTTCGGGGCCTTGGCGTCGGGCTTCGAGCCGTAGATCGCGGTCCTCATTTCGGAGACCGCCATCGTCTCGAGGCTGTCGTACGCCTCATAGTAAGCCTTCAGGCGCGAGCATATCGCAGCGATCTCGCTCCATTTTATCGTCCGGTGGAGGCTCGTCGCGTCATCGCGCCATTCTCCCTTCATCACGTAGTCATAGGGCTTCCAGCCCATCTCGTCGAAGAGCCGGCCGGCGTCGCGGACTATCATCGCGCGGCGGCCCCAGGCGAGGTGGGCGCTCATGGCGGCGGCCACCTCGACGTCCTTGAGGGACGCCCGGCCCGCCTTCATCATCTCTACGAATCGCCTCGGGAAGGCAATCGGGTCCTCCTCGAAGTAAACGGGATCGTTATATGTCTCGGCCCAAAGGACCAGCTTTTCTATCGTTTCAGCGTTCATATTCCTACAACGGATCTACGTCAATTGCGACCGCAACGGCCGCATTGTCCTTCTCGAAGGCATTCACAGCCGCCCTCAAGGCTTCCTTCATCTTCTCGAGACGGGCCGTACGCGGCAGGCTCAGTCTCAAGGCCCTTTCGTAGAGGCCATCGACGCGGCCGGCGGCGGGGGAGTAGGGCCCGACGGGATTCAGGCCGGCCTCTTCGAGGCGGCCGCAAAGCTCCTGGGCCCCCCGCGAGGCCGCGTCCTCGTTCTTCGCGCGGACAGCTATATGGACCAGTCGCGTATACGGAGGGTATCCGAAGTCCTTCCTCTCGTCCATCATCGCCGTCTCCTCCGCGGCGCCGTCGCCGGCGAGGCGGGAGAACACGGGATGGGAGGGCTGGCGGGTCTGGATCATCAAAAGACCCTTCTCACCGCGCCTGGAGGCCCTTCCGCGAAGCTGCTGTAGGACGTCGTACGCCCTCTCGTCAGCCCGGAAGTCGTCCACTCCCAGCATCCCGTCAGCGTCTATCACGGCAACGAGCTTCAGCCCCGGGAAGTCGAACCCTTTCGTTATTATCTGGGTCCCGACAAGTATATCGATGTGGCCTTCGGCAAAGGCCTTTATAGTCTCCTGTTCGACGCCGCTCCTCGCGGCGACATCGCTGTCGAGGCGGGCTATCCTCGCCTCCGGGAACAGCGCCTCGAGCTCCTCCTCAATCTTTTCAGTGCCGCTGCCGAGCCCGACTATAGTCCCGCCGCAGGAGTGGCAGGCCCCGTCATAGGCCCAGCTCCGGCCACAACTGTGGCATACCATCCTTCCGGAGGATTTGTGGTAGCTGAGGCTAACGTTACAGGACGGACATTTCACTATCGTCCCGCAGTCGGCGCACTGGAGCGCCGGGACGTAGGCCCTCCGGTTCCTGAGGACAATGATCTGGGCTCCGGAGTCGAGCGTACGCGTCATCGCCTCGATCAGTTTCCTTGAAATGGAGCCCACCATTCCGCGTTTCTTCCTCTCGGCAACAGTGTCGATTATCTCGACGTCAGCCTCCTCGCAGCTGTAGTATTTCTCGCAGAGGACAACCTTCTCGAATTTGCCCTTGGCGCAATTGTGGAGGGACTCGAAGGACGGCGTCGCGGAGCCGAGGACTATCCGGCTCGAGAAGCGGCGCCCGAGGAGAAGGGCGACGTCGCGGCCCGAGTAGCGGGGCGCAGGGGAGTCCTGCTTGTAGGAGCGGTCATGCTCCTCGTCGACTATTATGAGGCCGAGGTTGCGGTGGGGGAGGAACAGCGCGGAGCGCGTTCCGAGCACCACATAGCCCCCGTTCTCGGCCGTCTTCGCCGCGGCGTATCCGCGCCGGGCGGCAGTTTCATGGGAATGGAATATCAGGAGCCTGTCCCCGAATACCGCCGAGAGACGGGTCTCGAGCTGGCGGCTCAGGGCTATCTCTGGAACAAGGTAGAGGACATTGCGGCCGGCGGCGAGGGTCTCGAGGGCAAGCTTCGAGTAGATCTCGGTCTTGCCCGAGCCCGTCACTCCCTGGAGGAGGACAGGGCGATTCGCCCTCTGGATGCTTTCAAAGGCCGTTTTCTGGGCTTCGGAGAGTACGATCGTATCTTCCGGAAGGGGAGAGGTCTCCTTCTCGGCTTCGCTCATCGAGC
>JAKSJS010000078.1 GCA_024398155.1 Bacteroidales bacterium
TCTGCGATTATCTGGCCGATAAGGGGAGGGGAGAGGCGGGCCTGGCAGAACTTCATGACGGCCTCGCGCACCTTCTTGTTGCGGGTTATGAGGGCTCCGATGCGGATACCGCACTCGGAGTAGCGTTTCGAGACGGAGTCTATGAGGACTACATTGTCGTCTATACCCTCGAGGTGGAAGGCGGAGATGTAGGGCTGTTTTGTGTAGATGAACTCCCTGTAGACCTCGTCGGAGAAGAGGTAGAGGTCGTATTTCTTTACAAGATCCCTTATCTGGCGCATCTCCTGACGGGTGTAGAGGTAGCCTGTCGGGTTGTTGGGGTTGCAGATGAGGATGGCTTTGGTCTTGTCGGTTATCTGCTCCTCGAACTTCTGTACGGGAGGTAGGCGGAAGCCGTCCTCTATCGATGTCTTGACGGATTTCACTACCGCGCCGCAGCTTATGGCGAAGGCCATGTAGTTGGCGTACGAAGGGTCGGTCACGATAATCTCGTCACCGGGGTTGAGGCAGGCCATGTAGGCGAACATGACGGCCTCGGAGCCTCCGGTCGTGACGATGATCTCGTCGGGGCTCAGGTCTATTCCGTACTCGGCATAGTAGGACACCATCTTTGTGCGGAGACCGATATAGCCCTGGGAGGGGCTGTACTCGAGGATGTCGCGGTTCATCGAGCGGACGGCATCAAGAGCGCATTCCGGGGTCTTGATGTCGGGCTGGCCGATGTTGAGGTGGTAGACGTGGATGCCGTTCCTTTTTGCTGCGTCAGCATATTTGGCGAGCTTGCGGATAGGGGAGCTCGGCATTTCCTGGGCACGGTGGGAGATTTCCATTTGTTCGTTCTATTTTTAGTCGCGGCGGAAAAGGTCGCGTGTGTATACTTTTTCTTCTACGTCGTCAAGACAGGAATCGTAGCGGTTGGCGATTATCGCGTCGCTCATCTCCTTAAACTTTTCGAGGTCGCCGACGACCTCGCTGCCGAAGAACTTCGTTCCGTCCTCGAGGGTCGGCTCATAGATTATGACCCTCGCGCCCTTGGCCTTGACGCGCTTCATGATGCCCTGGATGGAGCTCTGGCGGAAGTTGTCCGAGCCTGTCTTCATCGTGAGGCGGTAGACGCCTATCGTGACGTCCTTCTCGCTCTCGCTGTTCCACTGGTTGCTCTCCGAATAGCTGTAGTAGCCGGCCTTGCGGAGTACCTGGTCGGAGATGAAGTCCTTGCGGGTCGCGTTGGACTTCACGATAGCCTCGATGAGGTTCTCGGGAACGTTGTTGAAGTTCGCGAGGAGCTGTTTGGTGTCCTTGGGAAGGCAGTAGCCGCCGTAACCGAAGGAGGGGTTGTTATAGTGCTGGCCGATACGGGGGTCGAGGCCGATGCCGTCGATTATCGCTTTGGTGTCGAGACCTTTTATTTCGGCGTATGTGTCGAGCTCGTTGAAGTAGCTGACGCGGAGGGCTAGATAGGTGTTGGCGAAGAGCTTTACGGCCTCGGCTTCGGTCGAACCCATTATGAGGACGGGGATGTCCTCCTTTATCGCGCCGTCCTTAAGGAGCTCGGAGAAGAGCTTCGCCTTAGCGTCGAGCCTGCCGTCAGCGGACTTGGGGCAGCCGACTATGATGCGGCTCGGGTAGAGGTTGTCGTAGAGGGCCTTGGACTCGCGTAGGAACTCGGGGGAGAAGAGAAGATTGAGCTTCTCATAGCCTTTTGAGGCGTATTTCTCGTACATCTTCTCGGTAAAGCCGACGGGAATAGTGGACTTAATGACCATGGTGGCCTTGGGATTGTGTTCGAGGACAAGGTCTATGACCTCCTCAACATGGGGGGTGTCGAAGAAGTTCTGCTGGGGGTCGTAGTTCGTCGGGGCGGCGATGACGACAAAGTCGGCATCGCGGTACGCCTCGGCCGCGTCGAGGGTTGCCTTCAGCGACAGCGGCTTCTCGGCGAGGTATTTCTCTATGTATTCGTCCTGGATAGGGGACTTCTTCGAGTTTACAAGGTCCACTTTCTCGGGGACCACGTCGACAGCCACGACCTCGTTCTTCTGGGCGAGGAGGGTCGCGATCGAAAGACCGACGTATCCTGTTCCTGCTACTGCAATTTTCATTTCAAATCTGATGTTTTGGCGCGCGTATTGCGTATGTACGCCTGTAGTGGGGCAAAAGTAGTTATTTTTTGCCCAAATTTTGTATATTTGCCCTGTAAATCGCAATTTTATGAAGACACTTACCAAATTCATCATGGCTTTGATAGCCCTTGCAACCTTCGCAGCGTGTGAAGGCGATCCCGGTCCCGTAGGCCCTATGGGCCCCCGCGGTCCCGAAGGCCCCGCTGGCCCCGCAGGCGAAGGAGCCAACTGGGAGGTAATCGAGTTCGATGTTCCCGCTGACGCATGGAATTACAATCAGGAAATGGGCGATATCGAACACGGATATCTCTCCACGACTCTCGACTGCCCTGAGATAACAGAAAAAATCTACAAGGAAGGCCTCGTGCTCGCATACGTTATGGCGCCCTCGTTCCAGGCTCCTCTGCCCTATTCCCGTTTCTATTATGAACCTGTTGAAACCGAGGATGGCGGAACGGACAATATCCTCTGGACGTGCGTCATTGATTTCGAGTTCCGTGTCGGAGCTGTCGATGTATACCTTACGAACAGCGACTTCTTCCTTGCCGACGAAGATATTGCCGACTACAAGTTCAGGGTCGTTGTAATGTGGTAATGGAGTTCTCCCCGAAAACGAACAGGATACTGATGGCGGTCTATCTGGCCGCCATCGGTTTTATGTGTTTCGGAAACTTCTCCTCCCCGGACTTCGAGGTACCGAAGACCCTTTTCGGAGTGCCGGTGGACAAGTTCGTCCACTTCGCGATGTACCTTCCCTTCGTACCTCTTTTCTTCTATTCCTTCGGAAAGGAAAAACGCTGCTGGAAGACTCTCCTTGCGGGATTCGTCCTTGCTCTTGCCTTCGGCGGCCTCGTGGAGCTCCTCCAGGGCCGAACGGCCTACAGGAGCTGCGAGGCGATGGACCTTCTCGCCGACGGCCTCGGCGCCCTTGCCGGCCTTCTAATAACGATTTCTGTAATACTTATCAAAAGACACAGACATGAAAAAGCTTAGCCTCGCGGTCCTTGCCGCCCTGCTCTTCCTCCTCTCTTCCTGCCTCAACAACGCAGAGACGAAGTACCATATCCTCACGGTCGATCCCGAGTTCCTTTACCTCAAGGTAGGTGAAACCCAGGATTTCTCGATCCAGTATAACTATTACGATTCCAACGATCCGGAACATACCGTTTCTATCGAAGACTTCCACTTCTCCTTCGATCCCGAAGGCATAGCAAGCGTCGAGATAATCGAGGAGGAGACCGAATTCGGCGGCCAGACCTTCAAGGCCTACGTTCCCCGTCTCACAGCTCTTGCCGAGGGCTCGACAGCCATGCTCGTGACCGTCGACGAGTCCAAAGCCTACGCTATCATAACAGTCCTTCCCGCCGGGGAGGAGGAGACTGAAGGCGATAATACGGAAGAATAACATATAATGAAAGGACTACATTCTGCGGCAATCCTTGCGTGCCTCTCAATGATATCCTGTAACGGAACTGTCGGGATCTCCGACCTCAGGGTCGAGTATCTCGACAGTCCTGTTTCGATATCGACCGCTACGCCACGTTTCACATGGACTTACTCCGGCCGTGATTTCGTCCCGGAAAGCTTCACTCTTAACCTCTATCAAGGCGGAGAACAGGTCTGGACCTCCGGCACTGTAGAGGGGAACGGCCGCTCGTACATGAGCTCCGAGCCTATGCCGCTATGCTCCCATACTGATTATGAATGGGAGGTTGAAGCCGAGGGCGCGGACGGCCTCGTCCGTTCGTCGGGCAGGCAGCCTTTTGCTACTGCAATCCTTGACGGAGACCCCTGGATGGCCGAATGGATAAGTGACGGCCGTCCCTTCGACACCGAGGAGTCGCCGATACTGAGGAAGGTCTTCAACCTTCGTGAAGGCATCAGCTCGGCGCGGCTATGTTACAGCGCCTGCGCCTACGCCGATGTGTTCGTGAACGGCCATAAGCTGACCGAAACCGCCCTCAATCCCGGCTACACCCACTATGACCGCCGCAATCTCTATGTGACTGTCGACGTCATGGACTACCTCCGTCCCGGTGCCAATGTCATTGTCGCAGTGCTCGGAAACGGCTTCTACGACTGCATAGACATGGTCGCGGTATGGGAGTTCGAGAATGCCCGCTGGAAGGACCGTCCGAAGTTCATCGCTTCGCTGGACGTCCGCTACTCCGACGGCGCGGAAGCCCTTGTCGGCACGGATTCCTCGTGGGAGGTGCCTCCGACATACGATGCCAGCCCCTACAGACAGAACAACATCTACTCGGGCGACCACTATGACAACCGTCTTTCTCTCGATGGGCTGAATGATCCCGCATACGACGCCCGCTACTGGGTTCCGGCCGTGAGGACGGAAGCCCCCTCGGGCCTGCTGACGTCCCAATACATGGGCCTCAATGATGTGGACTGCATATATCCGGCGAAGAATATTTGCGCCTTATCCGACACTCTTTATGTCGTCGATTTCGGCTACAATGCAAGCGGCTATTCGGAGATCGAGATAGAAGGGGAGGAGGGAACCAGGGTGACAGTCCAGCATGGCGAGGTCGTCGGGCCTGACGGCCGCCTTACCGTGAAGCACATGGACGAGCATTTCCGTCCCCGCGAGGGCCATTCCTTCCAGACGGACTGCTACACCCTCGGGGACGGTCTCAACGTCCTCCGCCCTTCGTTCAACTACCATGGTTTCCTTTATGCAGAAATCGTGTCCGACAGGCCGATAGCCGTCAAGGCGGCAAGGTCCCTCTTCGTCCATACGGCGATGACGCCAGCCTCGACTTTCGAGTCCTCCGACGAGATGCTCGCCCGCATAAGGGAAATTGTCAACCGCTCCTACCTTTGCAATTTCATGGGTATTCCCACAGACTGTCCCCAGAGGGAGAAGAACGGCTGGACGGCTGATGCCCAGATATCGTCCGAGATAGGCCTTCTGGGCTTCGACTCGGCGAACGCCTACCTCAAATGGATAGACGACATAGTCGACAACCAGGAAGAGGACGGGCCCATAACAGCCATAATCCCGAGCTCCGGCTGGGGCTTCGGGATAGGACCTGTCTGGGACGCCGCGCTCTTCGTTATCCCGGAAATGGTCTACAACTACTACGGAGATGAAAGGGCTGTAAGAAGGGCTGTCAAAGCCTGTGAGAAGTACCTCGGCTGGCTTGACACCCAGGCTTCGCCCGAGGGCCTCATAACCTATGGTCTCGGCGACTGGGTCCCCTATGACACTACGACCCCCAACGATTATACTTCGAGCTGCTACTACTATTATGAATGGAAGACGCTCGCCCGTTTCCAGAGGATATGCGGGGAGACGGAAAAGGCCGCTGAAAGTGCCTCCAAAGCCGAATTGATAAGGGAGACCATCAATGCCCGCTTCTTTAATCCTGAGACCTGCGAGTACTCGAACGGCTCCCAGTGCGCCCAGTCGCTCGCCCTCTATATGGGCCTTGTCCCCGAGGGCCTCGAGCAGAAGGTCGCCGACGTCCTCGCTGCGAATATCGAGGGCCGGGACGGCCATCTCGATTTCGGCATGATAGGTACCAAGACCGTCCTCAGGATGCTCTGCAGGTATGGTTACTGCGACCTCGCGTACCGCATGGCCGTAAAGAAGGACGCCCCTTCGTGGGCTGAATGGATAGACCGCGGATTCACCACTCCTCCCGAGCATTGGACCGATACGGCCTCCCTCAACCACGTCTTCTTCGGCGACATTGCGGCATGGCTCATAAACGACCTCGCCGGCATAAACTACGACCCTGAAAAGCCCGGATTCGACAATGTCATAATCCGCCCCTATTTCCCCGAGGATTTGAAATATGCCAATGCAACATACGATTCTGTCGCTGGCAAAATCAGCTCCGGATGGAAGAGGAGGGGAGACCGCATTGTTCTCAAAGTCGATATCCCGGCCGGCTCTACTGCAACGGTTATTGTTGAAAATCAAACGATTGGACTTTCTTCCGGAAGAAGCCGCCTCGTCTTTTTGTAAAAATTACAATAATTAGCATTGCTTTATTGTTTTTCTTTTCTAACTTTGTATCGTGATAGCCACAGATACAAAGCCAATGACCGACTTTCCCACAACTGACCCCCGTCTTTCTTTCGACGACCGTATCTCGGTAGACTGCGTCGTGTTCGGCTTTGACTCCGACAGGCTCGATGTCCTCCTCGTCAAGGACCACGGCCGTATCGGAACCTGTGGTCTGAAGCTTCCCGGAAGTCCTATCTACGAGAATGAGGACATTGACAATGCCGCAAGGCGCGTACTCTTCGAACTGACCGGTCTCGACAAGGTCACGATGAGGCAGTTCAAGGTTTTCGGCGAGCCCGACCGTCTTTCGCGTGACCCCGAAGAGTTGTCCGCCCTTGAGGAGGATATGGGCCGCCCCGTCGGCCGTATGATCTCGATCACCTATATAGCCCTGATAAAGATCGACAGGACCGTAGCTGACAATCTCAACCGCGAGAACGCCTCCTGGGTCCCCGTCTCTGAAGTCGGGCAGATGGTCTTTGACCACAACCAGATACTCGAGGAGTCTCTCGTCAGGATGAGAGCCCTGCTCCGCCAGTCTCCCGACCTTCTCTTTGCGCTTCTTCCAAAGAAGTTCACAATCCCCCAGATGAGAAAGCTCTGCGAGGCTGTCTTCGAGACGACCTACGATCCCGGAAACTTCTACAAGAAAGTCTCCGCCATGCCCCATGTCGTTCCTCTTGATGAGAAAGAGGCCGGAGGGGCCCATAGAGCCGCAAGACTCTACAGATTTGACAGAAAACAATATATCAAGATATTCTGATGGCCGCTGAAACAAACGAAAGCATAGTCAAAGCCCAGGCTCTTTCGCCCAGCGGAAGGGATATGAACTGGGGACTGTATTCCACCTTCGCCGCGAAGATGGACTTCGCCCCCGGCCAGCAGTACCCGATAGGAACTGCGGACGGCTATTACCGTTTCACCCCCGACTCCGGACGTATCCTCCGCGAGTATCAGATAACCTATATCTCCAGAGGCGGCGGATGGTTCCTTTCCGAGTCAACCGGAAGGAAGAAGATACCTCTCCGCGAGGGATCGATCTTCATCCTTTTCCCCGGCGAGTGGCACAGCTACAGCCCCGAAATGGAGACTGGATGGTGTGAGTACAGTATCGGATTCAAGGGCTCGTGGATGGATGATATCGTCGGAGGAGGCTTCGTCACTCCCGACCACCCGGTCCTCAATGTGAGGGTGAGCGACACCCTCCAGAAACTCTTCTCGGACTTTATCCGCATATCGACTGAACAGCATTCCGGCTACCAGCAGGCCCTTTCCGGGATGATAGGTAATATCCTCGGCTACGCCCTCTACCTTGAGAGCAATGCCAGCCTCGACGTCAATTATTTCGAGAAGAACATCACCCGTGCGAAGAACCTTATCCAGGAAGAGTACCCGACGATGAATCCGAAACTTGTTGCAAGCCGTCTCGGCCTCGGCTACTCGAACTTCCGCTCGATGTTCAAGAAATACACTGGAACCTCCCCGGCAAAATATATCCTCAGCGTGAAGATCTTCCGTGCCAAGGAGATGCTGACCTACACTGACATGACCGTAAAGGAGGTCGCAGTAAAGGTGGGAGTGGACAATTACGATTACTTCAGCACCCTCTTCAAGTCCGATACCGGCATGACCCCGCTGGCGTACCGCGAGTTTTCAAGAGGTCACAACAAATAGCTTATGGGAATTATGAGAGCACATACCTTCCGTATTGCTGCCGCGGCGACGCTCATCTGCGTCGTGGCCATGCTCTCCGGATGCTCTAAAACTCCCGATAAGAGGAAGTACCTTTTCCTCAACGACCTCTACTATTACCTTCATTATCAGTCGATAAACGAAGTCTTCGGGCCCCAGGGAAAGTGCGACCCGGCGATAGGCCAGGCAGTTCTTCTGTATCTTCTCCACCAGCCTGTCGATGTGACGCTCGATTCCCTCGCGTCCCATTTCGCGGCTGCCGAGAAGTACGATATCCCAGTATTTGTTGAGATAGACCCGATTACGTTCTGGACCGATGTCCCGTGGATATGGAACTGGTTCGACCCCTCCAAACCCGGATATGATTCCGCGAACCGCGAGAATGTCGAATGGTACGGCTGGAGCTCCGATTATGCGGTCAAGATCGGATGGCTCAACTGGGGCGCCCAATGCCGCCTCGACCCTATGGCCAACCTCTTTTCTCCCGTCTATCAGGCGGAGGTCAGAAAGAGGATGAAAGCGGTCCTTGACTATGTATGGAAGTGGTACAGGTCCCTTCCCCGGAGCCGCAGATATCTCTTTGGCGGACTGAAACTTACCGGCGAACTCGGCTACGGCTACAATAACTGGTACTATCCTGATGGCAACGACTACTACGACAAGCCCGAGTCCGAGTCCCCCCAGACCGGAGTCAGGTATTTCGAACCTCCGACGAGGGGAGTCTGCCAGACAGGATATGCCGCACTAACATACTCGGGAATACGTACCGAAGGCGAGGTCACTGCCGATGATATCTTCGAGATAGAGCGTCGTTTCTTCGACTTCATGATCGATATTGCCTCCGATTATCCTTTCCCCGAGGAACTTCTCTATGTCCATGCCTGCGGTCCCGCCGACGAGCTGATGCACATGGGCCGCGGGGGACGACTGACCCC
>JAKSJS010000079.1 GCA_024398155.1 Bacteroidales bacterium
CGACACCGAAGCGACCATTGCTCCCACAAGCGCGAAACTCGTCTGGACTGAAGTAGCAGACCTCGTTTCCAATATCGCCTTCGCAGACGGCAAGATATCCTTCACCGCATCTGGCGCTACAGGAAACGCCGTCATCGCTGCCACAGATGCTGAAGGCACCATCCTCTGGAGCTGGCATATCTGGAGCGGCTATACCCTCGAAGAGGTCGTAGTCAATGACGAGAACATGGCCGGTTATGTTTACGGATTCCTTTCCAGGAACATCGGCGCCTCTTCCGATACCGACGGAGGACTCTACTACCAGTGGGGCCGCAAGGATCCTTTCTCCGCCATCCTCGCTTTTGACAGCGCCAGTGGCGCCGGCAAATATCACCCCGTTAAATCCGGTGATGAGAACAATACAATCGCATACGCCAACGCTCATCCCATCGAGTACCTTGCCAAATCTTCCCGCAACAATGACTGGCTTCTCGAATATCCCCAACGCTATCTTTGGGGCCAGAACTGGGAAGTAGACCAGAACCCCAACTTCTCTCCTTTCGGAAAGACAATCTATGATCCTTGTCCGGTTGGCTATTCTGTAGCGACTCCTACTTCTATGTCCAACACGACAGTTACCAAGAATTCTGACGGTAAAGGCGGTTTCACCATGTATGGTGGCAAGATATTCGTACCTGCAGCTGGATTCATCTATAATGGTGGATACGGATGGTATGGCCAGACTTCTTCCGCAAACCTCTGGACCAACTCGACATCTTGGGGCAATGTCGAGAATGCCTTCCGACGCACAGACTCTGACGGACGTAACGGATATGACCGTGCCTGCGGTATCCCCGTACGTTGCTTCAGAAATGCAAAATAGTTGATTGATCAGTTTAAAACACCTATCTTTGAGGTCGGCAATTTGCCGACCTCAATTTTTATTATAATAATATGTATAGGAGAATTCTTTTTGTACTTTCACTTATCGTGATCACCGCTTCCTGCGACAAGGAAGGAGGCAAGGGCAGCAAACATACCGACGGGCCCGCGTACGACGCAATAATGCTCGAGGATGGGGTTCCCGAGGATGAGAAGCTCTCGCTCTACTGGACGGGCGGAGACCAGATCTCTGTATTCCGCTATTCCGACTGGAACGAGCAGTACCAGTTAAGGGGCGATGACGGTTTGCTCGAAGGGCACTTCGAGAAAGTAGGCAGCACCGATGCCGCTTTCGCTGGCAAGGCCTCCAAATTCTCCACTGCTTATGCGATATATCCCTGGAGCACAAAGACGACATGCGTCAGCGAAGGCGTCTTCAAGGTCAGCTACCCCGAGAAACAGCCTTTCACCAGCCCCAGGATGGCCGAGGGTCTTTCGACCTTCGTCGCTACTACCGCCTCCGGCAATGAGACAGAGCTCGAGTTCCATAATGTCACAGGATATCTCCGCATTCCCGTCTATGGAGTTGCGAGCGTCAAGACTGTCGAACTCAAGGGCAATGACGGTGAGAAGATTGCCGGCTTCGCCAATATAGATATCAAGGCTGACGGGCAGCCTGACGTCAAGATGTGCGAGGATGCCTCCGAAACAATAAAGCTAAATGTCGGCGGACTCGAGATAAAGAAAAATGAGGAGAATCCCTCCTTGTTCTACATCACCCTTCCCCCCACTGAGTTCAAGAAAGGCCTCACAATTACTTTCACAGAACCCGACGGCCTCACTTTCGAGAAAGTCATCGAAGGGTCCCTCGAGGTATCTGCCGGCAAGGTAACCTCGCTTGACACTTTTGAATACCAGGCCGTGATAGCCGAGATCGAGGGCACCCAGATCCATAGCGGCTACACAATCGCCGGCCTCGTCACTGACAAGGCAGGCAACAAGCTCGCCGGCATCCCCGTCTCCGACGGATACGACATCGTCGTCACCGACGAGAACGGAGTGTACCAGATCAAGGCAAACGAGCTCTCCCGCTACGTCTACTATGTAGTCCCTGCCGAGTATGAGATACCTCTGGACAATAACAAATGTCCGATGTTCTACTCCCTGAAGGTCAAGGCCGGAGAATTCTCCCGCAACGACTTCGTCCTCACTCCCAAGACGAAGGATGAGACGAACTGGACTCTCGTAGGCATATCCGATCCTCAGGTCGTATCCGACAGCCATGTCAACCGCTACAAGACCGAGACCCTCCCCGACATCAAGAAGATGCTCGCCGACGAGGGTAAGGAAAACTGCTATGCGATTGTCCTTGGCGACATCGTCGGCGGCGTTCCCAACCTCTACCCCAAGATGAAGAACCTGATGAGCAACTTCGCCCTTGGCGACGGCTCTGTCATGCCCTTCTTCATGCTTCCCGGCAACCACGACCACTATAAATCCGGAGCCAAGTCCCAGTACGAATCGCTCGAAGGCTACATCTCCAATTTCGGTCCTTCGGAGTACTCCTTCAACATAGGCAAAGCCCACATCGTTGTGATGGACACCCACCAGGCAATAAACTGGAGCGGCAACGCCGGAGGCTCCTACACATGCGGATTCGACGACAACCAGCTTGCATGGCTCCAGAAAGACCTTGCCCTTGTCGAGAACAAGGGGGAAAAGATGCTCATCTTCTGCACCCATGCCGCTTTCGGCGACCAGGGAAGCCACGGCAACTATGTCGCGACATTGAACCACAAGACTGATGTCCTCAACCTGATGACGGACTTCTACGATGTAAACCTCATTTCCGGCCATACCCATTACTGGAGGAACTTCACCCTCAAGGGCAACATCTGCAAGAGCGGACGCCCGATCTACGAGCACAACGAGGGTGCTGCATGCGGATGGCTATGGCTCACCGGCAATATCAACACCGACGGTTCGCCTAACGGTTATGCCGTCTTCGATGTACGCGGCAACATGTTCTACGACTGGATAGCGAAGAGCACCAACCAGCCTAAGGAGTATCAGATGAGGGCTTATAACGGCAACCAGATATACTACGACAAGGACAACCAGAAGTATTGCTGGTACGACAAGAACCAGTGCGACAAGAGCACCGGACGAGGTTACGTACGCCCCGAGTTCAAGAACTCCCTCGTAGTTTCGATATGGGGCGACGACAGGGAGAACTGGACTGCAGAGCTCTATGTCGGCGGAGTAAAACAGGGTGACCTCAAGAGGATAACCGGCCTCGCCACCGATATGTGCGCCCAGGCTTACTTCCCCCAGACCGGCCAGGGTTCAAGCCTCTTCGAGCAGGCTAAATACGCCGACCACATGTGGTATATCGAAATCCCCGGAGGAGATCCCTCAGCGCTTACGGACTGGGAAGTCCGCGCCACGCAGACAATACCGACCTCAGGCGTAAAACACGTCTACACCTGCGACACGCTCCAGACTGATTTCGCGGGATTCTAGTCCTGTTTGATCCTCTCGAACTTCTTGTTGTACTGCCTCATGAGACGGAATGTCGCATCGCCCCACTCAGTATCGGCCCTGTAGCTCCACTCTATTTCGCCTTTGAGGGCGTAGTTCCAGACAAGAGAAAGCTGTATACGCTGCGCAAAATGCGCAGCGTAATGTTTTTCCATCGCTGCCTCCCAGTCCTTGGCTGAGGAGTGGGGGCCGGTGAATTCCCCGACATAATAGACCTTGCCAAGTTCTGCGGCACATTTCTTCGACTGTATAAGCTGGTTGGTAAGGTTCATCGCTCCCAAGTCGGAGAATTGTCTCGTATCTTCATAGATATGCTCGGACATGCCCTTCATCGGCTCGGGAGTCATCATATCCGTCATTATCTTGTACTCTTTGAAGGAGTCGACAGTCCAGTTCTGCTGGGTATAAAGATGGTACTGTGCCGGCCTCATTGCGGCATGGCCGCTCATGACGAGCCTCTGCTCGGGGTCATTCGCGAGGCAAGTCTCGGCAAAACCCTTGAGGGACAGCTCGACACATTTCGCTGACATGGGCTCATAGCCGGCAAGGCCTATGTCAGCTCCAAGGTTGAACTCGTTGCCCCACTCCCATGCCGCGAGACATTTATGGCCCTTGAGGCAGTCAACAACCTCCTTTGTATACTGGAGCATGAACTGATAGGACTGGCTCGTAGTCTTTCCCCATGCGTCCTGCAATGATTCATGGAAATAGGTGGGAAGGCAGTTGATGTGCCAGAAGACCGAGGGCATTATAAGGACATGAGCCTCATCACAAAGCGTGGCGAGGTGGTCGAGGCAGGCAAAATATGCCTCCTTGTCGTCCGTATACTGGTTCATCTGGTAATCATAGAAAGGAGAACAGCTGAAGCGGATATAGGGGACCTTTTCCTGCTTGAGGACCTCGACAGTCTGGTCAATGAGAGCAAGATTGTGGTGGCCGCCGTTCCCCAGGGCCTGGGTAAAGATATTGAAGGCATTCACACCGGTCGTATAAAGCTGGACGCCGGCGAGCATCATTCTGGGCTCGCCGGAGGCGGAAGTGCCGAGCTGGAGCCCGAGGGGACCGTCATAGTCATCAGCCCAGTACAGTTCAGGACCGTATGTTGACGTTTTCGGAGTCGGGGTGGGGGTTGGACCGGGAGTCGGGCCTGCAGGGGTCTTGCCACAAGAGACGAACATCGTCGCCACTGCGAGGATCAGGAAAGTTTTCTTCATCGTTGGAATTTGGTTTGTCTACGATATAGTTTGTAATTCTATTACTAACTCAATGGGAAGCCATACCTGCATGCGGGAGGCTTCGCGGTTGTCCCAGGTAAAATAAGGGATGTAGTTATGGCCCTCCGAATCGGTGATGGTCATTATGCCGCCGAGCTTTTCGGTGTCAAATGAGGTTTCAAAGGTCGTATCGCCGGTAAGGGGAAGGTCGTATGTGGAGGGGTTGTCTATCTCTTCGATACAGTAGACGAGAGGGCCGCGGCATACAGCCCTGCGGCCGAGATCGGCCTTTACGCGCGGATCAGCGCTCACCGCCTCTACAGGCATGTCGAAGGTTACGGTAACCTTGTCGCCCTCCTTCCAGGAGGCGTCAAGACACAGGTAACCGGACTCGACAGTCTCGTTGCAATCCTTGTCGCCACAGTCTACCGTATAGTTTCCGCACCAGCCGGGAATACGGACCTTGAGGGCTTTGCGGGTATTCTTTGTAAACGTCATAGCCACAGTACTCTCGTAAGGATATCCGGTCTCCATTTTAAATCCGTCGGTCTCGCTGGAGATGAAAAGATTGACGTACAGGGCATCCGCTGACCTCGCATAGATATAATTGCCTATCGAAGGGATGAAACGGCATACCTGGGACGGGCAGCATGCGCATCCGTACCAGGCCTGACGGTGGTGGTTGCCATCAGACTCAAGAGGATTGACGTAGAAGAAGCGGTCACCGCTGAGGCTCATGCCGTCGATGGCACCGTTATACAGAGCCCTCTCAACGACATCAGCATACTTGGAATCACCGCTCATCAGGTTCATCCTCCAGTTCCAGAGTATCATGCCGACAGACGCGCAGGTCTCGCAGTACGCCTCCTTGTTCGGAAGGTCGTAATCTTCCGTAAAACCTTCATTATGCCACGACGAGCCGATGCCGCCGGTAATGTACATGTTGCGCTCGACAACGTCGCTCCAGACGCGCTCGAGGGCCGCGACGTAGTCCTTGCGGCCCTTCAGCGCAGCCACATCGGCCATACCGCAATACAGATACATCGCACGGACTGCATGGCCGCATATCTCGGAGATCTCATTGACGGGAACATTGTCCTGGTAGTAGGACGTACCTCGGTCCGGGCCGACGAAATGTCCATGCCCCCTCTCCTCGAGGAGCCATTCTGCAAAGTCAAGATATTTCTTCCTGCCAGTGACGTCATACAGTTTGACAAGGGCCAGCTCTATTTCCTCATGGCCGGGAACCCAGTCACGCTTGCCCGGTCCGAACACTGTCATCATGTAGTCCGCCATCCCAATGGCGACATCAAGGAATTTCCTCTTGCCTGTGGCCTTGTAGTAGGCCACTGCCGCCTCTATCATGTGGCCGGCGCAATACATCTCGTGTTTGTCGCAGTCAGTCCACCTCCCGTCAAGCCCGGTAAGTGTATAGAAAGTATAGAGGTAGCCGTCCTCAAGCTGGGCTGCCGCAAACTTGTCTATCCATTCGTCGCATTTGGCTTCCAGCTCGGGATCGGGCCTGAGCTGGAGGGAATATGCCATTCCTTCGAGAGCCTTGTAGACATCAGAGTCGTCGAAGAATATTCCGGAATGGGCGCCCTCGCGCTTCGCTGCATTCTCGAAGTTGCGGATGCGCCCGGTCTGATTCTCGATCTGGTCGATGCAGACATCGAGTGTCACTTCCTTATGACGGTCAAAGATGGGGTTCCAGAAAGAATCGTCTATCGAGACCTCAGTGAAATTCACGGGCTCGAGAGCCCTGTCACACTTGTTGCCACAGGAAGTGCTGCACAATGCCGCAAGGACGACAAGAAGTAGAAGCTGACGTTTCATATATTATGCTTATGTAGTTACTAAAGCAGCGAAAGGAGCGATTTGCGGATCTCGGAGAACTCGCTTTCGAAGTTGGGGGTAAGGGTGCCGTCTCCGTAATGGGCGTCTATTTCGGCAAGCGACCAGAAGCGGCCGTCGTCCAGTTCGTCATGGTCGGGAGTCAGGACGAAGTCCCTTCCGACGGCAACGAATACCGTCACGAGTTCCTTCTCAATCTCGGACTCATATATGTATGTACAAAGATGGACGGGGTTGTATTCAGTAAAGCCCAGTTCCTCGGAGGACTCTCTCATGAGGGCTTCGGTAAGGCTCTCGCCGTACATGACATGTCCGCCCACGGCCGTATCCCATTTGCCCGGCTGTATCTTTTTCTTCAGGGAACGTTTCTGGAGATAAAGTTCGCCGCTGCGGCTTAGGATATGGAGATGGACCACAGGATGGAGGACCTTGGAGCCACTGTGGCAATATTCGCGCGGCGACATGGCAACCACGACTCCGCTCTCGTCGACTACCGGGAAATACTCGACAGTCTCGGGCTCGGAAGCCGGCGCATCGGCGGACAGGATTTCCCTGTCGGCGTCATCGTACGTCCTCGCGGGAATGATTTCCGGAAAGTCCTCTACAGGATAAACAAGTTCTAGCATATCCCTTCTCTCAATTTAATACGGGTTACGAAGGCCTGGACATCTCCGATACGGCCTTCGACGTAATACTCATCCTGAGCCACTTTATACCTGTACAAGCTCAGATTATCGCCCTCGAGGGTTTCGTGATTGAAATTGATCCAGAACTCCCCGACTTCCTTCCCGATTTCCTCCTTCGGAAGGGCTTCCATCGCCCACTTGCCATACTTGGCGTTGTTGGTATGGAAGTTTCTGTCAATATCCCCGGAATGGACCTCTATTTCAAAAGCGAGTTCGGCCTCTACGCCGCGGGGTATCCTTAGGCGCGGAGCCGGCTCCTCAAGGACATTCTCCGAACATATCGTCTCGGGACGGTTGCAAAGCGGAGACGACCTGACTAGCTGACGGTCATCTATATTGAGAAGGAGCCATCCGGAAGTACCCCTTACGAGGTCATCGCCCGACGCGGCGTCCCTTATCACAAACTCTCGGCGATAGAAAAGACCGTCCTCGGAACCTTTGTGCCAAGTCTCGATTTCGACCTCCTGCTGCCAAATAGGGGTCTTGAGGACGACAAAGCCCATCCTCGAGATAATCCACACAAGCCTGTCGGGGATAAGGTCGAAATGACCGAAGCCGAACCTGTTCGCATGGTCGCCGGCGACATCCTGGAAGAAGTCCATGACAGACATGGGCGTCAGCCTGTTGTACCTGTCGGTCATATAGCAGGGAACGACTGTCTTATGGGCCAGTTTCCTACTTTCCATAATTGATTATTTCAAGTTCCTCGGGAGTATAGAGGATCCTGTCCACAAAGTCAGGAGCAAGGCGTGAGACAAGGACGAAGACGCCAAGCATCAGAACGATAACGCCCGCCGCGACAGCAAGGCCGGCAAGCACCTTGCGGCCTTTCCCGCGGCGCGGCCTCTCCTCAAGTTCGGACTCGGGGACAGCCTCGGCCGTTGTTTCAGGCTCGGGAGCAGGAGTGGGTCCCACCTCCGGCTCCGGCTCGGAAATCGCCTCGGTTACTGTTTCGGCCTCTGCGATGGGTATGGGTACGGGCTCCGGTTCAGTTTCGGGAGAAGCAATATCAATCTCGGCAAAGTCGATCTTCGCCGGACGACGGGATTTAAGGGACACCGGCTCCATGCCGAAGCACTCCGGGAAGATATCAAGGTCTTCGTCAGCGACGAAGAACACATTGTTCTCCCTCGTCGCGCGAAGGCGTCCCAGTTCCGGGAATACAACAACCTTCTGATCCTTCAACACAGCCTTCATCCCTTCTACGAATTCTCGTATCACGCCGGAAGCGACATCCAGGGCAGTTCCGTTCGCCTCGGCATAAAGCGAAGCCAGAAGACCGTCATCGTTCTTCGATGGACGGAAAACGAGCTTCCTGTAGGGAGGATTGATGGTATAGCCCTTGTCGGTAATGGAAGACGGAACGATCTGGGCCACGAACTCACCGAGACCCGGCAGGGCCACCCTGTCGTTCTCCAGAATCAGTTCTGAGACCATTTTTGATAGAAGATCTATGTCCATTTCCCAATTTGTGCCTTATATCTTTGCAAAGGTACTAAAAAAAGCCAAAAAAATTTGGCGTATGAAAAAATTGTAGTACATTTGCAGTCCCAAACGGGAAAAATTCCTCTTTAGCTCAGTTGGTTAGAGCACCTGACTGTTAATCAGGGG
>JAKSJS010000008.1 GCA_024398155.1 Bacteroidales bacterium
AGCTCTATCCAGAAGCTCTCCAGCGTCGATCATGACTACCTCAAGGACTGCTATTGGGCCATGAACAGGGCCGAGGAACTTCCCTGCCCGGGGCTCACGGTAACCTTCCTCGAGTTCATGCAGGACGTCACAAAGAAGGTTGAAAAGGCCAAGGACCGCGAAAAGGCCCTTACCGAGATTGTCGCGGCCGCCGAAAAAGCCTGTCCCGGATGCGACATCGAACCGGTCGACTTCTACAACGAGAACGTAATCTACATTGTCGGGTACAAGACCTACAAGGATGTACGTTTCGTCGGCGCCCCGCCCTCGTCGATAGGCAAGTTCGGCGCGGACACGGACAACTGGATGTGGCCCCGCCACACCTGCGATTTCTCCATGTTCCGCATATATGCCGGAGCAGACAATGAGCCGGCCGATTATAGCGCAGACAACGTCCCCTACACGCCTGTGAACCACCTCAAGGTCTCGCTCAAGGGCGTGGAGGAGAACGATTTTGCGATGATCATGGGCTATCCCGGATCCACGACCCGCTTCCAGACGTCTCCCGAGCTCAAGCTCCAGATCGCCAGCAATGACATACGCATTGCCGTAAGGACCATCCGCCAGGACATCATGATGGGCTACATGCTCGCCGACCCTGCGGTCAAGATCAAGTATGCCAGCAAATACTCCGGCTCCTCCAACGGCTGGAAGAAATGGCAGGGTATGAAGATAGCCTTCGACAAGCTCGACATCATCGGCCGTGCCGAAGAAGAGGAGCGGGAATTCGACGAGTGGGCCTCCGCGAAGAAGAAGCGCGACGCCCTTTACGGCAGTGCGACGGAGTCCATATCCGAGAGCATCAAGGAGATAAGCGACAAACAGCTCGCCTTCACGCTCGCCTACGAGACTCTCTACAATATCGAGATTGTCCAGTTCGCCAGAAAATATGCATCCTTCAAGCGTTTCGGCGCGACGGAGTTCCCCCTCGGCTACAAGGACTATCACATGCCCCTCGACCGCGACATGGCCATGGCAATGCTCAGTTACTACCGTGACAACGCTCCCTCGGAATACGCCCTCACAATTCCCGGCGAGGACTTCGCGAACCTGGACATCGACGCCTATGTTGAGAGGATATTCTCCGAAAGCTGCTTTGCCTCCGAAGAGAGGTTCAACGCTGCGGACGAGGCCGCAAGGGACAGCGACATCGCCGCGACGCTGGCAAAGGCGGTGAACGATGTTGTCATGAAGGCCTACAAGGACGCGAAGGAAAGCTCCGACAAGATCATGGCGCTCCGCAAGACCTATACGGAAGGCGACCTCAAAAAGACAAAACGCGAGCCCAGCTATCCCGACGCCAACTTCACAATGAGGCTCACCTACGGCCACGTATTGCCGTACTCACCCAAGGACGCCGTCCTCTACCGACACTACACGACCCTCAAGGGCGTAATGGAGAAGGAGGATCCCGACAACTGGGAGTTCGTCGTTCCGGAAAAGCTCAAGGAGATATACAGGACGGGCGATTTCGGCCGCTACGCCATGGATAACGGAGAGATGCCCGCATGCTTCCTGACGAACAACGACATAACCGGTGGCAACTCCGGAAGCCCTGTCATGAACGCAGACGGCGAGCTCATCGGCCTTGCCTTCGACGGCAACTGGGAGTCCATGTCGAGCGACGTGATGTTCGAGCCCGACCTCCAGAGATGCATCTGCGTGGATATCCGCTACGTGCTGCTTATAATCGACAAGTTCGGCGGAGCAGGATACCTCGTCGACGAAATGGACATAGCCCAATAGACAATCAAATATGGAAAAGAAAGATATACTTGAGGCCCTCCGGGAAGTGACCCATCCCGCTAAAAAGGACCGCGACATAGTTTCGCTGGGTATGGTCGAGAACGTCGAGGTAAGCGACGGCGCCGTCTCGGTAACGCTTGCCTTCAGCAAGCACCGCGACCCTCTCGCCGAATATCTCATAGGTGCCGCGAAGGCCGCCGTCATAAGGGCGGCCGGCAAGGGCACCGACGTCGAGGTCAGGACCATCATCAAGGACGAGGCTCCGAAGAAGAAGCCCGGCCTTGACCTCGGGAACGAGGAGATAGAGAACATCGGCCACATAATAGGAGTCGCCTCCGGCAAGGGCGGCGTCGGCAAATCGACGGTCGCCGTCAATCTCGCCGTGGCCCTTGCACGTCTCGGCTACAAGGTCGGACTTGCCGACGCCGACGTCTACGGACCCTCCGTCCCCAAGATGACCTCGACCGAGGGGGCTGTCCCCGAAGCATGGCAGGAGAACGGAAAGGACGTCATCGTCCCTATTGAGAAATTCGGAGTCAAATGGATGTCGATAGGCTACTTCGCAAGGCCCGACCAGGCCCTTATCTGGCGCGGCCCCATGGCCTGCAATGCCCTGAAACAGATGATACTCCAGGTGCGCTGGGGAGAGCTTGACTTCCTGCTTATCGACATGCCTCCCGGAACGGGCGACATCCACATAAGCCTTGTCCACGACATCCCGATGGACGGCGCCGTGATTGTCTCCACACCCCAGGCTGTAGCCCTTGCCGACGTCGAGAAAGGCGTCAGCATGTTCCGCAACGAGAATGTCAATAAAAGGATAATCGGCCTTGTCGAGAACATGGCCTGGTTCACACCCGAGGAACTTCCTGACAATAAGTACTACATCTTCGGAAAGGACGGCGGAAAGAGGATGGCGGAGAAATACTCGATGCCCCTGCTCGGCCAGATACCCCTTGTCCAGTCAATACGCGAAAGCGGTGACGAGGGCGAGCCGATAGCTCTCGGCTCACGCCCCGACAGCCTCGCCTTCATAGACCTTGCAAAAAAGGTCGCCGGAAGCTTCTAGAGGCCAAGTTTTTCCTTCATGCCCCTCAACAGGTCGAAAGCCTGGAGAGGGGTCATGTTGTTTATGTCGGCATTGTCAAGGTCTTCCCTGATTTCGGAAAGCATCGGGTCGTCGAGCTGGAAGAAGGAGAGCTGGAGTCCCTCGTCCGCACGGGCGGGGTCCTTCGCTGCCTTTGAAATCGCACCCTTTATCGTGCCGCTGTTCTTCTCGAGGCTCTTGAGCGTGCGCTCGGCGCTCTCGACGACTTCACGCGGCATGCCGGCCATCCTCGCGACATGGATACCGAAGCTCTTGGAGGTTCCGCCCTTCTCGAGCTTGCGCAGGAAGATCACGTCCTTGTCGACCTCCTTGACGCTGACATGGTAGTTCTTCACCCTCGGGTATTCGCCTTCCATGTCGTTGAGTTCGTGGTAGTGGGTCGCGAAGAGGGTCTTCGCGCCATGGCCCTTCTCGTGGAGGTACTCGACTATCGCGCGGGCTATCGACATGCCGTCGAAGGTCGAGGTTCCGCGGCCTATCTCGTCCAGGAGGATCAGGGAGCGGGCGGAGACGTTGTGGAGGATGGTCGAGGTCTCGAGCATCTCCACCATGAACGTCGACTCGCCGCGGGAGATGTTGTCGGAGGCTCCGACGCGGGTGAAGATCTTGTCGCAGTAGCCAATATGGGCTGAATCCGCAGGAACGAAACATCCGGACTGGGCCAGGAGCACTATGAGGGCCGTCTGGCGGAGGAGGGCGGATTTACCGGCCATGTTGGGACCTGTGAGAATCATTATCTGCTGGGTCTTGGAATCGAGGAAAACGTCGTTGGGGATGTATTCCTCGCCGGGCGCCATGAGGGTTTCGATTACAGGATGGCGCGCGCCCTTGAGGTCTATGACCGTCGATTTGTCGACGACGGGACGGTTGTAGCCGCGCTCCGTCGAGACCTCGGCGAAGTTCGCCAGGACGTCTATGCGGGCAAGTATGCGGCAGTTTTTCTGGATCGAGCGGACCTCGCGCTGGATGCGGGCAACGAGCTCCTGGTAGATGCCTGTCTCTATTACGTAGATGCGGTCTTCGGCGCCGAGTATCTTCTCCTCGTACTCCTTGAGTTCGGGGGTGATGTAGCGCTCGGCATTGACGAGGGTCTGCTTTCGCGTCCACTCCTCGGGGACCTGGTCCTTGTAGGCGTTACGGACTTCGAAGTAATAGCCGAAAACGTTGTTGTAGCCTATCTTGAGGGAGGAAATCCCTGTCTTCTCAGCCTCTTCGCGCTCCAGTTCTATCAGGTACTGCTTTCCGTTTCGGGAGATTTCCCTGAGCTCGTCGAGCTCTTTGTTTACTCCCGGCCCTATCACATCTCCCTTGCCTATTGCGGCAGCGGGAGCCTCGCAGAGGGTCCTGTCTATGAATTCTATGAGCTTCGAGCAGTCGTCTATGCCCTTCAGGCTCTTTTCGAGGGCGGGACAGGAGGCTGTCGCAGCGGCGATAGGGCCGGTCTCGCCGAGACCGCGGCGGAGCTGGACGACGGCGCGGGGCTCGATGCGGCCGGCTGCGGCGCGGGAGATGAGCCTTTCCTGGTCACCTATGTTGGAGAGACGGTCCCTTACCTCGGCGAGGGCCTCGGGATTTTCAAGGAACCATCCTACGGTATCGAAGCGGGACTCCAGCTCCTTGAGGTCCATGATGGGCATGGAGAGCCAGCTGCGGAGGAGTCGGGCGCCCATCGGGGAGGCGCACATGTCGACGACGTCGACAAGCGCCCGGCCGTCGCGTCCGGCGGCGGAGGCAAAGACCTCGAGGTTGCGGAGGGTGAAGCGGTCCATCCACACGAAGTCGTCGCGGTCTATCCTCGAAAGGCTGCATATATTCTTGAGACCGGTATGGTGGGTCTGCTCGAGATAGACGAGCAGAGCTCCGGCCGAGCAGACTCCGAGGGAAGTCTCCTCGACACCGAAACCCTTGAGGGACCCTGTCCCGACCTGGGTCTTTATCCTCTCGACGGAAGAGTCATAGACGAAGGCCCACTCGTCAAGCGTCGAGACATAGTACTGGTCTCCGAAATAGTCCCTGACGCCCTTTTCGTAGCCTTTGGGAACCACGATTTCCTTTGCAGAGAAGCTGGAAAGGAGGGTTGCGACATAGTCAAGCGGCCCTTGGGCCACACGGAAAGTACCCGTGGAGATGTCGAGGAATGCAACACCGCAGGAGTCCTTCTCAAAGCACAGTCCGGCGACGAAGTTGTTCTCCTTGTCGGAGAGGAGCTGCTCGTTCAGGGCGACGCCCGGAGTCACAAGCTCCGTAACTCCGCGCTTGACGATATTCTTGGTGAGTTTCGGGTCTTCGAGCTGGTCGCATATCGCGACCTTGTAACCGGCACGGACAAGCTTCGGGAGGTAGTTGTCTATTGCGTGGTAGGGAACTCCCGCCATAGGGATGGATTCGGCATTGGAACGCCTCGTAAGGATGATTCCAAGCACTTTTGAGGCTATCTCCGCATCACTTCCGTAAGTCTCGTAGAAGTCTCCGCAACGGAAAAGAAGCAGGGCCTCGGGGTGCTGGGCCTTGACGTCGAAGAACTGCTTCATCATCGGGGTCAGAGCGGGCCCCTTGTCTTTCTCTATCTTTTCTTTCATCGCTCTTCCTCCTCTTTTCTACCCATGAACATAGTCCCTGCTGAAAGCACAATGAGCAGGATCAGAACTATCGAGCTCGCGCGGGAGACAGCCGCTCCGGTCCTGTAGGATTCGGGCTCGAAGCGCATGACGATCTCTCCGCTGCCGGCCGGGATCACCGCTCCGCGGAGGATCCAGTCCGCGCGGAAGAGCTCGAGCTCGCTCTCCCCGCCAGTGCCCTCGAGAATGGACTTCTCGTCGGGAACGATATAGGCTTTCCAGCCCTTCGGATAATATATCTCGCTGAAGACGGCAATCTTGCCCTTCTCTACATCATACGCGTACCGGACTTCCTTGGGAGTGTAGGAGACCATCTCCACGAAGTCGTTGTCTCCGACAGGGGCGGCGAAGTCCTCCTTCTTCGAGGTGAACTCGTCCCATACCCATTCGAAATCCTTTCCGACAACGGCTTCCTCAAAGAGATCTACAAGTCCTACGAACTCTATTTCCTCATCGGGGGTCGAGGCGGCGACGACATTGTCGACGAACCAGGCCGTCCCGTACGCCCAGTCGTTCACGACGGGGGCGTAATCGTCTCCGAGTATCAGATACCTCGTGTTGAGGGCCGAAAGGACGGGACAGTAGGGAAGCTTGTCCTGGACTTCGCCGACTGTCTTACAGTCGTTCACGACCTTGATTATGGAGTTTATCTCCTTCGAGAGGTACTTTTCTATGAGGTCCTGGTATCTCTGGAGCTTGGCGGGGCTGTAGCCGCCCACGCTCTTGTGGAAATACGAGGGGAATGCATCGTTGAAGGTGCTGGTGCTTATGTCGGCTACCCTGTAGGAAGGGCTCCTGTCCTCGAGGATGATCCCGTCAACCTTGCGGGGAGTGTACCTTGCGGCAAAATCCTTCTTCGTCACGAAGTCCCCGTCGCCGAGGTAGCGCTTTCCGACAAGGAAGAGGTCGAAGAGCACAAGGACGCAGACGACTGCACAGGCGGCCGTCGCCGAAAATTTCCCATCCCTGTTCTTCGGCATCATGAAGAGATGGAGCACAAGGGCCGCGGCTGTTATGAGGACAAGGGAGCGGAGCGCGTCGGAACGAAGCAGCGAAGCGCGGTCCTCGGCGAGGGTCTCCCGGAGCGCCTCGGGAAGCTGGGCGTCCGAGGCTCCGGAGAACGAGCCGGCAATACCCGGGAAGAGGGCGCAGAGAAGGCAGAACCCGGCCGTCACGGCGTAGGCTATCATGACGGGTTTCCTTATTTCATTGAAGCCGTATTCGCCCTTTAGAACGCGGTCGAGGACCATGAAGCCGAGCATCGGGACCGTGACCTGGAGCACTATCAGCGCCATCGACACCGTCCTGAACTTGTTGTACATAGGGGCGCAGTCCATCATGAGTTTCGTGAACCACATCATGTGGCTTCCCCATGCAAGCATGACGGCAAGGACGCTGGCCGCAAGCAGCCACCATTTCTCCTTGCCCTTATACAGGAACAGGCCGAGCATGAAGAGGAAGAGGGAGATGCATCCTACATACATGGGGCCCGCCGTGAAGGGCTGGGGACCCCAGTAGAGAGGCATGGCCGAAAGCGTCGAGGAAAGGTCATGGCCGCGATAGCCGGCCTTCTTGAGGAGGGCTGCCGTCTCACTCTTCGCGGAGAGCCTGCCGGCCGACGACCCGCCGTTGAAGTTCGGTATAAGGATGTTGGGAGTCTCCTCTATTCCGTACGACCAGCTTGTCGCATAATCGATGTCAAGGCCTTTCTTGTTCTCGTCTCCGGACAGCTCCGAACCTCCCCTCATGGTGTATTTCGCATACTCCCAGGTCGGTATCAGCTTGTTCGCATTGGTCGCAATGCCGACAAGACCGACGGCAAGAAGGAGGGCCGAGGCGGCAAAGAACTTTCCTAAAGACTTCCTGTCCTTGACGCATAGCGAAATGAAGAGCGTCAGCGCATAAAGAAGGATTATGCCGGCGAGATACCACGTTATCTGGGGGTGGTTGGCCTTGACCTGCATGCTCAGGGCGAGGGCGAAAAGGGCCGAGCCGAGAACAGTCCTTCTCAGCCATTTCTTCTCCCTGAGGGCGCTCTTGTAGGTAAAGACGAGCGCGGCAAGAACCCAGGGCAGGAAGGCAATCGCCTGCATTTTAGTGTTGTGGCCGACCTGGATTATCTGCATGTTATAGGAGCAGAAGGCCACGGCTATCGCCCCGCCTATCGCGGGAAGGATTCCGAGGCCGAGGGAGAGCATGAGGAGGAAGGCTCCGAGGAGAGCGACGAAGAGATAGGTCGCGGGACGCTTTCCGAGAAGGAGGAGCTTGTAGAGAGGTTTTGTCCAGTCGCCGTCGAAGTCGTCATACATCGCAACGGTCGGCATGCCGGAGAACATGGCACCGTTCCAGGCTGTCTCATCGTCCGGATTGGCCTTGTTGTACTCCACCGTTTCGTGGGTCATACCTGTCCACTGGGAGATATCCGACTGGTTCACGATCTTTCCCCCGAGGACCTGGGGCACGAAGCCATAGGCAAGCACGAGGAAGAGGACTGCTGTCAAAACATATTTCAAGGGTTTCCTTAAACTCTCTTTCATTCTTTTATTGCATTTTCCGTGGGCAAATATAAGAAAAAAGCACCTTTTTACTTACCTTTGAAAGTCATAAGATGAAACGTGTTCTCATAATATCATATTACTGGCCCCCCTCGGGGGGCTCGGGTGTCCAGAGGTGGGTGAAATTCTCGAAATACCTCCCGTCAGAGGGCTGGATACCTGTAATTTATACTCCTGAGAATCCTGAGCTCATCGCCGTTGACGATTCTCTGGCAAGCGAAGTGCCCGAGGAAGTTGAAGTGATAAGGACGCCTATCCTCGAACCTTACGGCATCTACAGGAAACTCACCGGCAAAAAAGGAGGTGCCCAGTCCGGCGAAGTCAATCCGGTCAGCGCATCAAACAAGTCCTTGAGCCGCAAACTGTCACTCTTCATCCGCGGCAACTTCTTCATTCCGGATCCCCGATGTTTCTGGATCGGGCCCTCTGTAAAGTTCCTCAAGAACTACCTCAAGGAACATCCTGTAGACGTGATAGTAAGTACCGGACCTCCTCATTCGATGCACCTTATCGCCCGCAAGGTTGCCATTGCTACATCCATACCCTGGATTGCCGATTTCCGCGATCCGTGGACCAGAATGTTCTATTTCAAGCATCTCTCACTGACTCCCGCAGTGAAAAGGATACACGCGAGGCTTGAGAAGAAGGTCCTTGACGACGCAACTGCCGTTGTTGCCGTCTCTCCCCTGGTGAGGGACGAATTCAGACAAATGACCGCGACACCGATAAGTCTCATCACCAACGGGTTTGACGAGGCCGACCTCGAGAAGGTCGAGCCTGACGGATTTTTCAACATAACCCATACCGGGCTATTTGCCGCAGACGGAATTCCCGACACCCTATGGAAGGTTCTTGCTGACAAATCCCGGAATGATGAGTTATTCAGACAAAAGCTGAGAATACGTCTGGTCGGCAAGACCGATACGGAAATAATCTCTTCTCTTGCCGCCGCCGGTCTTGAAAACCATGTAGCCAACCTTGGATACCAACCACATTCTGTCGCGGTGCACGAGCAGGCAAAGGCAACAATCATGCTTCTGCCCCTTAGGAAAGAGCCGGAATACAAGGCGGTGTTGCCGGGAAAACTGTTCGAGTATCTCGCCTCTGGCCATAAGATACTCGGCATCGGTCAGCCAGATGGTGCAATGGCTTCGATCCTTGATGAAACCGGGAGAGGAAAGGCTTTCTGGTGGGAGGATGAAGAGGGCATACGCTCGTTCATAGACAACGAGTGGGATCTTTTCCTTGAAGGCAAAAGCCTTTCCGCCACCACAGAAGACATAGCAATGTATTCACGCAAGGGCCTCTCAAAGGCTATGGCTGACCTTCTCAACGATGTTTTGGAAATCGGGGAATCTCGGCATTAGATTACCCCGATTGGCACATTTTTGATCAAAACGGGGGAATAACAGCATCCAATTCCCCGGGCAATGAATGATAATATCCCTATACGGCAACGGGGGCGGGTATCCTGGGCCAGGGATCGTAATCCACCAGGGTGAAATCCTCGTACTTGAAGTCGAAGATGGACTTGACTTCGGGATTTATCAGCATCTTCGGAAGGGGCCTCGGCTCGCGGGAGAGCTGGAGGTCAACCTGCTCGAAGTGGTTCGTGTAGATATGGGTGTCGCCCGTCGTGTGGATGAACTCGCCGGGCTTCAGGCCGCAGACCTGGGCTATCATCATCGTGAGGAGGGCGTAGGAGGCTATATTGAAAGGCACTCCGAGGAAAGTGTCGGCACTTCTCTGGTAGAGCTGGCAGGAGAGCTTTCCGTCAGCCACATAGAACTGGAAGAGGCTGTGGCAGGGAGGAAGGGCCATCTTCTCGACCTCCGCGACATTCCACGCAGAGACTATCATCCGTCTGGAATCCGGGTTCTTCTTTATGGTCTCTATAACGTTGGAGAGCTGGTCGATCGTACCTCCGTCGGGGGTGGGCCAGCTTCTCCACTGGTGGCCGTAGACGGGACCGAGGTCTCCGTTCTCGTCAGCCCACTCATCCCATATCGATACTCCATGGTCCTTGAGGTACTTGATATTGGTATCTCCGGATATGAACCAGAGGAGCTCGTAGATTATCGACTTAAGATGGACTTTTTTCGTTGTGAGGAGAGGGAAACCTTCGGAGAGGTCGAACCTCATCTGGTTGCCGAAGATGCTCTGGGTGCCCGTACCGGTGCGGTCGCTTTTCATCACGCCGTTGGTGCGGATCTCACGGAGAAGGTCGAGATACTGTTTCATATTGCTGGTGCTGTCTTTATTTCGTGTCGAATGCGAAGATTATTGCCTCGCTGTAGACCTCGCCGGGACGGAGCTCAGTGGAAGGATACTCGGGCTTGTTGGGGGAGTCGGGATAGTGCTGGGCCTCGAGAGCGACTCCGTCATAGTCGTTGTAGACATGGCCGTTCTTGCCGATGGGACAGCCGGAGAGCCAGTTGCCTGTATAGATCTGGATGCCGGGCTGGGTCGTGGTAATGGAAAGACGGATGCCGGATACGGGGCTGTAGAGCTCGGCGGCGGACTGGAGCTGACCGGGGGTCGAGCCGTCGATAACCCAGCAATGGTCGTAGCCCTTTCCTATCTTAAGGGGCTCGAAATCGGCTTTTATGTCGCGTCCGAGGGCCTTGGGGTTCACGAAATCCATCGGGGTTCCGGCGACGGGAAGGCTCTCTCCGAGAGGTATCTGGGTCGGGTCGGTGGGAAGATATTCGGAAGCGTTAAGCGTAAGCTCGTGGTCGAGCACGGAGCCGGCACCCTCGCCTTCAAGGTTGAAATAGGCATGGTTCGTAAGGTTGATGACCGTAGGGGCATCACATACGGCCGTAAGGGTTATCGTGAGCTCGTTCTCCTCGCTCCACTCATAACGGACAACCGCCTTTACGGCGCCGGGATAACCCATCTCGCCGTCTTCGGAGTCATAAAGGAACTCTACGGCATCGCCGTTTATGCGGCTCTCCCAGACTTTGTTCTGGAAGCCTTCGGGGCCGCCGTGGAGGCTGTTGGGGCCGTTGTTTATCGGAAGGGTGTACTCCACTCCGTCGAGAGTGAACTTGCCGAGGGCGATACGGTTGGCATAACGGCCGGGGGTCTTGCCGAAGCAGGGCCCGTCACCGAAATAGTTCAACGGGTCGTCATATCCGAGGACAACGTCACGGAGTTTCCCGTCCCTGTCGGGAACAGCAATGGAAACGATTCCTGCGCCGACGCTCGAAAGCTCGGCGTATGCACCACTCTGATTTGTGATTCTGTAGCGGAAGATATCCTTTCCGCAGCGGGATTTACCCCATAATTCTCTCTTGATGTCCATTTCAAAGCGCTTTTATAGAACTTACAAATATAATGAAATCCACCGAAAAACGCTACCTTTGCATTGCAGCAAAGCAAACGAAATCATGGAACGGGAGAAATTCAGCAGCAAATTCGGCGCTCTTATGGTCATCATCGGCTCTGCCGTCGGTCTTGGCAACATCTGGCGCTTCCCCTATATGGTCGGAGCCAACGGTGGCGCCGCCTTCATACTGCTCTACATCCTCTTCGCCGTCATAATCTGCCTCCCAGTAATGCTGGCGGAGATTTCTATCGGAAGGAAGAGCAGGACTAACGCCTTCGGGGGTATGTACAGGCTTTCCGGAGAGAAGAAGTTCTGGAAAGGAGCGAGCCTTCTATACCTCGTCACTCCCTGCCTGATTACCTTCTTCTACTGCGTGATCGGCGGAATGACGATTGAATTTTTCTTCCGCTCCTTCGGCCTCAATATTCCCTCCGGGCCCTGGTGGACGCTGCTTTGGACCCTTCTTTTCCTCGGCTGCAATGCCATGATAATAATGGGAGGAGTCAAGGACGGAATAGAGCGCTCCAGCAAGATAATGATGCCTATGCTGTTCGTCATCATCGTCCTTATGGCCCTGAGGTCGATAACCCTTCCGTCCTCCGCGGAAGCGACGACCGGCGCCCTCGACGGAGTGAAATTCCTTTTCCGCCCCGACTTCTCGAAGATCACGGCCCAGACGGCGATAGCCGCCCTCGGCCAGGCCTTCTTCTCCCTGTCGCTTGGGTCCGGCGTCCTTATGACCTACGGCTCCTACGTCGAAAGACATTATAACGTCAGGACTATTTCGTGGCAGATAGTCCTATCCGACATGGGATTTGCTATCATTGCAGGAATAGCCGTAATCCCCGCCGTATTCGCCCTGAAGGCCGATCCCGCAGCCGTCCTTTCGGACAATATGGACTCCGCGCTTGTGTTCGAAATCCTGCCTGAAGTCTTCCCCATGATGCCTCTTGGAGGAGTCCTCCAGCCTCTCTTCTTCTTCGCCCTTTTCCTCGCGGCGCTCACCTCGTCGATTTCCCAGTTCGAAGTGCCTGTCGCAGCCGTCATGAACGACGGAAAGGTTTCAAGAAAGAAGGCTTCGCTCATATTGCTTGCCGTTTTCACAGTAGGCTGTACGATCTGTTCCCTTGTCCCGAAGACTATCTCCATCTTCGACGCAATAGCCTCCAACTGGCTGCTGCCAATCGGAGGCGTACTCGCTGTTATTTTCATAGGATGGTTCTACAGTAAGGAAGAATTCCGCAGCGAACTCTCAAGCGGGGACCTCTATCCGACAGGAAACAGACTTTTCGGCTTTGTGCTCTTACTCATAAAGTACATCGCCCCTCTTGGAGTCCTCGCGATCTTCCTCTCAAAGATATTCCTTACCCGCTAAAGTTTCTCAAGGGCGGCGAAGAGTTTCTCCTCCGGGGCGTCCTTGAGAATTACTTTTTTGTCCCTGTCAAGAAGGTAGAGGGACGGTATTGCGCGGGCGTCGTAGAGGTCTTCCGAGCGGACGACAAGATTGGCGTCATAGCCGTTGTACCATTTCTCGGAATAGATCGGCATGTAGCTTCTCCATGCCGCGACATCCTCGTCTATGTAGACGTTCACGACGGCAAGTTCGCCGCTGTCCAGCATGGATCCGACCTTTTCGCTGTTGTTGAGGGTCTCGATTATCGCCTTGCAGGCCGTACAGCCGGGATTGCTGAAGAAAAGGACTGTGTGGTCCGCCTTGATAGAATAGAGGGAGCGGTTGCGGCCGTCCTTGTCGGTGAAGACAAAGTCGGCGGCCTGCGTCCCGGGACGGTTGAGGGAACACCTTCCTGCAAAATGGGCGAACTTCATCCTTTCGACCTCGGAGAGCCTTTCGGACGCCGACGCGGACTTCGCGCAGGCAAGGAAATACTCCTCGTTCCTGACGGGCGAGTTGGGGTCGTACAGATAGCGCTCCGCTATCTCCACAAGGGAGGTATAGAGGTTGGAGGATGTGTCCGCTCTGTTGTACAGCTCAGCCTTTCCGAAGAGCTTCTCCATCGCCTTGTAGGCATTCTGTATCGGGTTATTGTCAAGGACAAGGGTATAGTTGGAGAAAGCCTGTTCGAACTCCCCTTTCTCGATTCCGGCAATGTAAAGGCTGTCCGAGCGGAAACCTTTCTTCGACGTGTCGAGGACATTGTCCCAAAAGTGGTCAAGGAGGAACTCGTTGAAGGCTTCCTGGGAGTCGATGAGGGAGGGTATCTCGACCATCTTGAAGGGACGGACGGGAGCGGAGGGTTCAGAGGCGGTCCTGTTGCTCCTGCAGGCCGCAAGGGCCAGCAGGGAAAGGACTATCGCTGTAAAGGCTTTTCTAGTCATGGTATTTGGAGATGCCGAGCTTGGCCTCGGAGATGTTGATTATGAAGTCTCCTATCTTCTCGAGCTCGGTGATGAGGTCCATGTAGTAAACGCCGGTGGAATAGTCGTAGGTCGGGGTCTCGATATTCCTTATATGCTCATCTCGGAGGGCGTCACGGCAGGCGTTGATCTCGACCTCGGCGGTAACCGCGTTCTGGATGGAGCGGAGGCTCGACTGCTGGAGGTTGAACATCATGGCGTCGAAGGCGTTATCGACAAGGGCGGTCATGCGGTCGATTTTTGTGAGCATGTCAGCGCTGAACTTCTTGTTGTGGCTGAGCTTGCGCTTGAGAAGACGGCCTATCGCCTCGCCGCTGTCGCCGAGGGACTCCATCTCACCTATCGCCCTGTACATGGACTTTATGCGTTCGCTTGTCTCGAGACTTACCTCGTTCTTCGTGATTTCCTTGAGGTAGGAGGCGATTTCGAACTCTATCTTGTCGGTGATCTCCTCATACTTGATGAGCTTCTCGTTGAGAGGTTCGAACGCGTCCATATCCTCTGCATGGACAGCCTCCTTCAGGTAGCCGAAGCCCTGGTGGCATATCCTTCCGAAATTGATTATCTCCTGGCTGGATTCGGTAACTGCGATTTCGGCGGTGCTCATAGGGCCATGGTTGATATACTTGAGGCGGAAGACCTCCTTCTCGTCCTTGGGCGAAGGTACCATCCAGGTGACGATCCTCTCGATGAGGGGAACGAACCAGATGAGGATAAGAGTGTTAATCAGGTTGAAGAGGGTATGGAGGACCGCAACGCAGTAAGGAAGCGCGGCGGCGAGGTCCTCGTTCTGGGCGAGCATAGCCTCGCGGGTCGCCTCGTCAGCTGCGGCGGCAAGCTGGGTCTGAGTGAAGATTTCCGTAGTGATCGGGTTGGGGACTCCGATCGCCTCGACGATCGTTCCTATGAGGTTAAGGAAGGGATGGAAGAGGGCGAAGGCCCAGATCACTCCGAACACGTTGAAGAGCATGTGGGAGCGGGCGGTCCTCTTTGCGGAGACGTTCGCTACCGAAGCGGCAATGTTGGAGGTTATCGTCGTTCCTATGTTCTCACCGAGGACCATTGCGGCGGCAAGCGAGAAGGGGATCACACCGAAGGCGACGAACATCATCGTGAGCGACATCGTCGCGGCGGAGGACTGGAGCATGAGGGTCATGGCCGCTCCGATAACCATGAAGAGAAGGATCGAGCCTACGCCGAAGCTTGTCAGAGGGGCGAGGAAAGTCCTTACGCCGTCGCTCGAGAGAAGGGGATAGGCCGTGTCCTTCAAGGTCGCAAGACCGAGGAAGAGAAGGGCGAAACCCATTATGAACTCACCGAGGTTCTTGTTTCTCTGACCCTTGAGGGAAAGGAACAGGAAGGCGACAGCCATAAGGGGGATTGCGATCGCGCCGAGGCTGAAGGAGCCGTCGAAGGAAAGTGCGAAGAGCCATGCGGTAACTGTCGTACCGATGTTGGCACCCATGATTACGCCTATGGCGTTTGCGAGAGCAAGGAGACCGGCGTTTACGAAGCTTACGAGCATAAGCGTTGTCGCCGTGGAAGATTGGACGAGAGCCGTCACTACGATACCGGTCAGGACACATTTGAACCTGTTTGACGTCATCTTGGCGAGGAAGGACCGGAGACTGTTACCCGCCAATTTCTGGAGTCCTCCGCTCATAAGGGACATTCCGTAGAGGAACATACCCAGACAACCGAGCATCTTGAGGACCTGGAATACTGTTTCCATAAAGTTCTGCTAGAATATTACAATCTTAAAATCACGCAAAAATAGGCAATTTTTATTAGATTTGCGGGTGTCAACGGGTTTTGTTGTGAAATTTAGATTTTCGATAGGTCTCATTCTTCTTCTGACGGTATCCGCCGTTCCTTCCTTCGCCCAGTTCTATACTCCCGGCGAAGACCCGGCATCCCTTAAGTGGAACTACGTCGAAACCGACAATTTCCGCGTCATCTACCCCGTCGGCCGCGACTCGCTCGCCCTGCGCTACGCGCGCTCGCTCGAGAGCGTCCGCGAGAGCGTCGGGGGCTCGATACTCCTCGCCCCCAACGAGACCTTCAAGAAGAGGCACCCCGTCATCCTCCATACGGAAAGCTCCTATTCCAACGGCTTCGTCTCATGGGCGCCGCGAAGGATGGAGCTCTACACCTGCCCCGAGCCTTACGAGACGAGCGGACTGCCATGGATGACCAACCTGACGGTCCATGAAAGCCGCCACGTCGCCCAGATGCAGGTTGGCAACTACCGCTCCAACCGGCCTTTCGGATGGTTCCTCGGCCAGATATGGGCCGGGGCCTGCGCCGGACTCTACTACAAGAACGACTTCCTCGAGGGCGACGCCGTCGTTACGGAGACGGCCCTGACGCCTACCGGCCGCGGCCGCAACGCCGATTTCCAGAACTACTACATGACGGCCTTCGACAACGGGGACTGGAGGAGCTGGCTGAGGTGGATGGGCGGCTCTCAGAAAAACTACACGCCTGACCACTACGCCCTCGGCTACATGTACTACAGCGGCATGAGGTATTTCTATGACGCGCCGAACCTTTCGGGCGAGTACCTCGACCTTCTCGGACGCCGCCCCTTCGAGCTCTTCACCTACCAGGACAAGGTCGCCAAGACCCATACCGACAGCCTCAACTTCAACAAGGTCTTCCGGCCCATAGCCGAAAAGACGTATGAAATATGGCGGGAAAACGCCGAGGCGCGCCGTCCCTACATGCCTGTCGAGCAGATAGTCCCGACCCCGAGGAAACATGCCGAATACCACGAGAATGCTCTCATCGACGAGAATATGATGTTCTCTGTCAAGGAGAGCAAGGACTTCCCGACGCGGCTCGTGAGAACGGATTCCCTCGGCCGCGAGAGGGTCGTCTCACCCTTCAGCAACCTCTCCGGAATGGTCTATTACTCCCCCGGACACGACAGGCTTTTCTGGAGCGAGACAATATATGACCCCAGGTGGGGCCACAAGAGCAAGTCGGTCATCCGCTACCGCGACAAGGACGGCTTGAGAGCCCATAACCTGACCCGCAAAGGGCGTCTTTTCAACCCTAACCCCTCCCCGTCGGAAAATCATATCACAGCTACCGAGTATCCCGTTGAGGGTGGAAGCAACCTTGTCGTCCTCTCCGCTCATGACGGAAGAGTTGAAGCGCGCTTCAAAGCCCCCGACACCCTCCAGATCGTAGAATCGGCATGGATAGGTGACGCCATTTATGTCTCCGCGATTTCGGAAGCCGGCTTCGGCGTCTACCATTTCCACAGCCCGGAGCTCTATAGCCACGACATCGACGAAGACGAACTCTTTGAAGACGCCGATGAAGCCGCTTATGACTTTGAGACTGTCCTTGCCCCCGAGCCCGTCAAGATCAAGAATTTCGGCTACCATGATGACAGGATAATGTTCACCTGCGACCGTACGGGAGCCGACGAGCTGTATCTTCTCGACCCCGAAACCGGGGTCCTCGAACAGAAGACCTCAACCAGATACGGAGGAAGCGAATATCAGTTCTCGGAAGACGGAAGATGGCTTGTCTTCTCCTGCAACTCCCATGACGGCAGCCTCCTCTCGAAAACTCCGGTGGACTCCCTTTTCTCACGGAAGGTCGACTGGGCCGACCATTACCGCTATCCTATTGCCGACGGGATAGCCGCCCAGGAGAAATCCTTCGGGATAGAGCGCATCCCGCTTGATTCGGTAACAGTGAGCGACCCCAAGCGCTACAGGAAGTTCCCCCATCTCTTCAATTTCCACTCCTGGGCCCCCTTCTACGCCAATGTGGACAACATAATGGCCTTCAGTTACGATAAGGTCTACGACCTTGTCGGGCTTGGCGCGACAGCCCTCAGCCAGAACGCCCTCGGCACAGCCGTGACCCAATTCGGCTACTGCGCCCACAAGGATCCAATGGACAAGAATCTATGGCGCCACTCCGGCCATATCAAATACACCTACAGGGGGTGGTATCCCGTCTTCGAGGCGGCCCTCGACATAAACGACAGGGGCCGCGCCAACACCACCTATGAGATATTCACTTACGACAAGAAAGAATACTACATAAAAGGAAATACGGTCTACGACAGCCGTCCGCTCATAGAAGGGTCCCTCAAGGTCTATGTCCCCCTCTCCTGGAACAAGGGAGGATGGAGCAAGGGCTTCATTCCCCAGGTATCGCTGTACATGAACAGCGACGCCATCGACGGGCTTGTTCCTGTGAAGGAATATTCCGAAACCGGCGAAGACCCCGAAACCGGCGGGAAAATCTATGATGAAGGTAAGGTTACAGACACAAGGAGTTTCGGCGGACGCCGCATGACGGAGACAGACTTCCGCTTCTCTCTAAGAGGATATTCGATGCTCCCGACCGCCGACGCCGGCGTCTATCCCCGCTGGGGAATAGGAGCCGAGCTCGGCTACGTGATACCTTACGGATTCCGCTCGCTCTACGGAGACTCCGCCTACGCCTACCTCTACGGCTATGTCCCCGGATTCTATGCCGCTAGCGGGTTCCGCCTTACCGCGATGGGTGAGACCTCTGTCAAAAGGACAAACCAGCCCTTCCCGGCCGGAGCTGTCAACACCCTCCCGAGAGGCTTTGTCGAGACGGCCGGAGCCGCCGGCGCTATGCGCAGCGGCTTTAACTCCAGCCTGAGGCTCACCGGCGAGTACGGATGTCCCATCTATATCGGCGACCTCGGCGCAGTCGGCGGACTCATCTATATAAAGAGGCTTGTCCTTACGCCCCATTTCGACTATACGATGTACTTCGACAGGGACTGGAAAATGAGTTCCGGACTCTATTCCGCCGGCGCCACCCTCGCCGTCGACATGAGCTTCCTCCTCTGGCTCAACTTCCCCCTTTCCCTCGGAGTCACCTATTCATATAACGGAGGACCCGGATTCGACAATCTGAAAGCCTCCATACCGACTCTTGGCCACCATTTCGTAGGCCCCGTATTCGAACTCAGTTTCTATTAAACCTTATCAAAGAAATGTCCCTTACTTCAATAGCATCAGTAAAATGCAGCCATTGCGGCTCCTGCGAGGAAATGACCGTCTATAAATCCATCAACACCTCCCTTGACCCCGAACTCAAGGAGAAGGTCAAGGACGGCTCCCTCTTTGTCTGGGAATGTCCGGAATGCGGCAGCCGTAACCTTGCAAAGTACGAGACGCTCTATCATGATCCCGAAAAGAAACTCATGATATGGCTCTCGGACAAGGAGCCAGGAGCAGAAATGAAGGCCATCGTGAACCATACCGAAGCGATGGGCGGATATACCCTCCGTCGCGTCACTGATGTAGGAACGCTGATGGAAAAGGTGCTTATCCTCGACTCCGGACTTGACGACAAGGTCGTGGAGATGTGCAAGTATGTGACGAAGATTGAAATGGCCGCCAAGATGGGCGAGGACAAGGCAGCCGAAGTAATGTCCCTCCCCATACGCTTCTACCGTCTCGGCGACAAGGACGGAGTAAGGTACATAACCCTCTCCTTCCCGGACAACGGCCAGATGGTCGGCATGAATATAGGTTTCAATGTCTATGAGGACTGTCTCGGCATAATACAGCGGAACCCCTCCATCGTAGAGACGGAAGGGTTCGCTAAAATCGATTCGGAGTGGATGGGCTCCGTTCTTGCCTAGAGCTTTCTCGCGCCGTCGCTTATGACAACGTCATAGATCTTGGGTTCGTGGCCGAATTTGGCTGCGAACTGCTCTTTTGCGGCTGCTATGAAGGCGTCATAGAGTTCGTCCTTCACGAGGTTGATAGTACATCCGCCGAAACCGCCGCCCATTACGCGTGAGCCGGTAACGTCATACTTGCGGGCGAGCTTGTTGAGGAAGTCGAGCTCCTCGCAGGATACCTCATATAGACGGCTAAGACCGAAATGGGTCTGGTACATGAGTTCGCCGACAGTCTCGTAATCGCCTCTTTCGAGGGCGTCACATACGTCAAGGACTCTCTGGACCTCACCGATAACATACTCGGCGCGGAGGAAATCCTCCTCGGGAATCTCGCCACGTACCTCGTCGAGCCATATCCTCTTGCAATCGCTGAGGCAGTCGATCTCGGGGTGGTTCTTCTTTATGGCGGCAGCGGCATTCTCACAGCTTGCACGACGCTTGTTGTAAGCCGAGGAAGCGAGCTCGTGCTTTACGCAGGAGTCCACGAGAACGAGTCTGTAGCCTTCGGGATTGAAGGGGAAGTATTTGTATTCGAGTGTCTTGCAGTTGAGGCGGATGAGGCTGCCCTTCTTGCCGAAGCAGCTTGCGAACTGGTCCATGATTCCGCAGTTTACACCGCAGTAGTTATGCTCGGTGGACTGGCCTATCTTTGCAAGCTCGAACTTGTCTATGTTGTTTCCGAACTCCTCGTTGACGGCGAAAGCGAAGGTGCTCTCGAGGGCTGCAGAAGAGGAAAGTCCGGCTCCGAGGGGAACGTCACCGGCAAAAACGGTATCGAAACCCTTTACCTTGCCGCCACGTTTGATGGTCTCGCGGCAAACGCCGAAGAGATAGCAGGCCCATGCCTTGGAGGGCTTGTCCTCCTCGTTAAGACCGAACTCGCAGGCCTCGTTATAGTCGAGTGAAAAAGCGCGGACCTTGTCGGTTCCGTTTACCTTCACCATTGCCATGATGCCCTTGTCGATGGCACCGGGGAATACATAACCTCCGTTGTAGTCAGTATGCTCGCCGATGAGGTTGATACGGCCAGCAGAGGCATACATGGTGCCGCCTTCTCCGTAGAGGGAAAGGAATTTGTCGGTAATTTTCTGTTTCATAAATATTGTAGTGTTTTGTGATTAGACATTGAAGAGGAAGTGCATTATGTCACCGTCCTGGACGACATAGTCCTTGCCTTCTATTCCCATCTTTCCGGCGGCACGGCAGGCGGACTCTGACTTCAGGGTCACGAAGTCGTCATATTTTATGACCTCGGCTCTGATAAAGCCTTTCTCGAAGTCAGTATGGATAGTTCCGGCGGCCTTGGGGGCCTTGTCGCCCTTCCTTATGGTCCAGGCGCGACATTCGTCAGCGCCGGCTGTGAAAAAGGTCTGGAGGCCGAGGAGAGCGTAAGCGTGCTGGATCAGACGGACGACGCCGGGCTCTTCGAGGCCCATCTCCTCAAGGAACATCTGACGGTCCTCGTACTCCTCTATCTCGGCTATGTCGGACTCGGTAGCCGCGGCTATGACAAGTATCTCCGCACCCTCGTCCTTGACGGCCTCACGGACGGCCTCGACGTAGGCGTTGCCGTCCTTGGCGGAGGCTTCGTCGACGTTGCAGACGTACATGACGGGTTTGTTGGTAAGGAGGAAGAGGTCCTTGGCCATCTGCTCCTCGTCAGGATTCTCGGGGGTTACAGTGCGGCAGCATTTGCCCTGGAGAAGGGCGTCCTTGTAACGGAGAAGAAGGTCGCAGAGCTTCTTCGCGTTCTTGTCAGCGCCGACCTGGGCCTGCTTCTGGACCTTTGCAAGGCGGTTTTCAACCGTCTCGAGGTCCTTGAGCTGAAGCTCCATGTCGATAACTTCCTTGTCGCGAACGGGATCCACGCTTCCGTCGACATGGACTATGTTGTCGTCGTCGAAACAGCGGAGGACATGGAGTATCGCGTCGCATTCGCGGATGTTGGCGAGGAACTGGTTGCCGAGGCCTTCGCCGCGGCTCGCGCCTTTGACAAGACCGGCGATGTCGACTATTTCGACTGTCGCGGGAACTATGCTTTTGGGCTTGCATATCTCGACAAGCGCATTGAGGCGGTTGTCGGGAACGGTCGTCGAGCCTATGTTTGGCTCAATCGTACAGAAAGGGAAATTGGCGCTCTGGGCTTTACCGGAGCTTATACAGTTGAAGAGAGTTGATTTGCCTACGTTGGGGAGGCCTACTATACCGCACTTAAGGGACATTTTCTTTTGTGTTTAACCTCACAAATTTAATAATCTTTTGCTAACTTGCGGCCATGAAACGTGCGGTAGGGATAATTTTAGGGCTTTTCATCGCCCTTGAAGCTTTTGCGGGGGATTCTGACTCCCTCCTTGTGATGTTCTGGAATGTGGAAAACTTCTTCGACGCAGACCCGTCGAACGGCGGAGAAGACTTCTCCCCCTCCTCTGAAAGGCATTGGACAAAGTCCCGCTTCAGGACCAAGTCAAACGGTATCTCAAAGACAATCCTGTGGGTCGGCTCGGCCGGGGGCCGGCTGCCTGACGTCGTCGGCCTTGCCGAGCTCGAGAACGACAAGGCGGTCCGCTCCATCGTCTTCAACGAGGCCTTGAAGAGGGCCGGCTACGGATATATCCATTTCGACTCTCCCGACCCGAGAGGCATAGATGTCGGCCTTCTCTACAGAAAGGCCGTCCTGAAGCCTCTGGAGGCCTTTCCTGTTACAATAAAGGACGACAATGGTAATCCCCTCGGAACTCGAGACATCCTTGTCGCAAGGATGGAGGACATCGGGAGCGGGGATGTCTATAATTTTATAGTAAACCACCACCCCTCGAAATTCAGCGGCGCCTCCGTCTCCGACGTCAAGCGCAGGACCGTCATGGCTCATCTCCTTCGGATCTGCAAAGATCTCGAAGGGCCGGTCATCGCCATGGGGGACTTCAACGACACCCCGGACGACCCCAACTTCTCTGTCCTGGACTCAATCATGACCAATAAGGCAACCTCTCTTTTCGAAAAAGGGAAAGGCACTATCAAATATGACGGCAAGTGGGACCTTATCGACATGTTCTTCGTCAGCCGGGAGGTGGACAGCGTTACGGAAATGAGGATAGAATATCCCCCTTTCCTTCTTGTCCACGACTCCGCCCACGGCGGCTCCAAGCCCTTCCGCACTTTCTCCGGCCCCCGCTACAACGGCGGCCTGTCCGACCACCTTCCGATTACGTTGAAAATAAGAAAGGATGGTCACTGAAGGCCATCCTTTCTCAAATATAATATGTCTTTCGTGGTTTGTTATCCTAGAAGAACCTTGCTCTGTTGTCCTTGACGTCAGCATCCTGCATCATGACGGGAACAACCATCTGGGAGGAGTACTGGGCAATCTGGGCGAAGCGGGTCTCGGCGTCCTCCTCGGTGAAGAAGGAACCGGTCTCACGGGCGTTGACTGTGAAGACATAGACACCCATGCTTCCCTCGACGGGACCTACGAGAGCGCCTTCCTCAGCACCTGCGACAGCACCTGCGAACTTCGGGTCGAAGCTCTGGGCTGAAGCGAAGGAGAGACCTTCCTTGGTAGAGACGGTAGTCTCGAGAGCCTCGGCTACAGCGGCGAGATTGTCAAGACCTTCTATCTTCTCAGCTACCTCAGCGACCTTCTTGGCGTTTCTCTTCTCTGCATAGAGAGTGGAGTTGATGCCGGCGGCAACCTCGTTGATGGGAGCATAACCCTCTTTGTGGATACCGGTAAGGGCTACTACATAGAAGTAGTTGTTGTTTACAGTGATGATGTTGGAGACGTTGCCGACCTTGTTGTCGAAGGCCCAGCGGCTGATCTCACGGGCGTTGTCTACACCACCGATGGTGTTGGTGCCTTCAGCCATTCTGGTGAGGGGCTGGGATACAAGACCCTGCTCTGCGACAGCCTTTGTGTAGTTCTCGTAGCTGCCGGCGGCGGCAGTTGCAAGGGTATTGGCCTTTGAGTAGTATGTGTTGAAGGTTTCCTTGCTGGGGATAGAGGACTTCTCGAGGATGGCAACCTGCTTCTTCTCGACAGCCTCACCGAAGGAAACGACCTCGGCGGCGAACTTGCCGTACTGGGTGGCGATAACCTCGGGAGTGTTGGGCTTTGCAGTGAAGAGAACCTCGAAGCCGGGGATGATGTAGCTCTGGGTCATCTGCATGGGCTCGGCCTTGCGGAGCTCGGCAAGAGCCTCGTCAGTAAGCTCACCGTCAGCGAGAGGATAGTATCTTACGTTCATGTCGTCGGCGATCTTCTTGACGTCAAGAACCTTGACAGCGTAGAAGGTGTCGTCGGTATTGATGACCTCGGAGACCTGACCGGCCTTGGCATTAGCGACGAAATTCTCGACATCCTCGGAGATGGTCTTGAGCTCGCCGGCCTTGTACCAGTAGCTGGAGAGGGAACGCTCGGAGTTCTTGAGGAGGAAGCTCTTCATGTTGTCGGTGGCGACGAACTCGTCATAAACGGCGGCGATAGCCTCGTTGGCGGCGGTGACGTCAGCCTCGGAAGGAACGACCTCGAACATTACATACTCGATATCGCGGGAAGCGGTCTGCTTGTAGTTGTCCTTGTGGGCCTTGTAGTAGTTCTTGATTTCCTTGGAGGATACGGTGATCGTAGTGTCCTTGGCGTAGTTGTAAGGAAGCATTACGAACTCGACGTTGGAAGTAACGTTGTTGGCCTCGACAGCATTGGATTTCTGGAGGGGAGTAACAAAGTTGCTCTGGGCGAAGAGGGAACCGTATTTGGCGTAGAACTGCTGGGTGCGAACGGTATTCTGGATATAGTTCCAGTAGGCTTTTGCCTGCTCACCACCTTCGGCGGAAGCGGCATTTACAAGGTCGAGGAGCTTGGAGGCGGAGAAAGCACCGTTCTCGTCAGCGAAGATGGGGTCGTTCGCTACGACGGGAGAGAGCATGTTTCCGGAAGTGAGCTCGACAAGCTCGGCGTTGCCGACTTTGATACCGGCGGCCTTTGCATTCTCGATGAAGAGATACTTGTCGACGAGGGACTGCCAGGCGGCGTTGCGGATCTGGGTCTGCTGCTGCTCGTTCTGGGCGGTCGAACCGGTGATGATCTGGTGAACGGTCGTGAAGGTCTCAACGTCGGACTGGAAGTCCATATAGGAAATCGATTTTCCATTGATCTCACCGACATCGTTCTTTTTGGACATCGAGGAGCTTACTGAGGCCAGGGTGTTAGGGTCAATAATGAATGACAGAAGGGCGATTGCAATCACAACTGAGATGAAGACGCCCAACTTTACACGGATTTGTTGAAGAACTGCCATTGGTTTGTCTGTATTTTTACTTTTTACTTGATTCTAAATTGGATATGGACCGCGAAGATAAGTATTTTCCATCAATAAAGAACTATTTTTTTGCCATGGGGCCTATAAAATTGACGGAATCAATTACAACTTCCGTTGTATCCTTTTCCACAAGACCATAACTGTTGAACGGACGGAGGATGACGGAGTTCCTCGCCTTCTGGTCGGATTCCATTCCATAACCCTGCATGAAGCCGTCGGGAGAGTACATCCTGACGTAGCAGTCCGTATGGATAATTTCGTTCTCCTGGTCCCAGTAGAGGGTGTCCGTTTCCATCACCTCGCGGTTGATCACGTTCTTTATCACCACGTTTCCAAAGGCCTGCCATGTCTCACGGCCGTCCTTGTACTTGTAGTGGCTCGCCTGGTCCGAATCTATGGTCGATTCGAGAAGACCGCTCTCGTTGTAGCTGAATACATGGAAGCCGTCAGGAAAGAGCTCGAAGGATACTGTATCCTGCTCGTAGCGCTCCATCACATCGGCCTCCATCCTCATCTTCAGGACTCCGTTCTCGCTGTCCACCATGAAGATGTCGGATACGACCTGGACGGGACGGAGCTTGAGGTTTACCTTCTCGCCGGATGCGGATTTATCCTTGCCTGCATAAACGACGAAAGCAACCCCCGCGGCGGTTGCTATCTGTCGTAGTATGTTCACGAAGTGGGTCAATTACTATTTCTGGGTCCTTACAGTAGTAGTTGCCCTGAGGCCGCCACAGTTTACAGTGTAGCTCTGACCGTTGGTAACGTCATACATGAAGGCCTCGGCTGCCTCGGGGAAGTAGGCCCTGTACTGACGGATAAGGGCGTTCGCTGCCTCGGCGAGGGACTCGTCAGCGGCGGCTGCCTTGGTCAGGTAATCGACTGCTACCCAATAGGGAGCTCTCTTGGAGATATAGTCGTTACCACAGGACTGGGAACCCCAGATGGTACCGCAGAGCATGTAGCTCTTGCCGGCGTAGGACCCGTCGAGCTCGACGGCCTTGAGGGCTGCGTCAACAGCCTTGGCGGCGTACTTGGACCCGTTCTTGGAGGCGAATACTGCGAGCTCATAGAGATACTGGGCATCCTGGGCTGCATCGGACTCGTCGAAGGCAATAGCCTGCTCGAGATACTTGATGGCGTCGTCAACGTTTCCTCTTGCGGAGTTGAGACGATATACGAAGTATGCGGAGTTGTAGGAAGGCTCAGCCTTGTACATGGCAGTGACGGCGTTGAAGAAGAGGTCGTTGTCGGTACATCCTTCGGTCTTGCTCATCATCTTCACGATCTTGCCGAGCAGCTCGAGATCGTTGGGATTGGCCTCGTACTTGGGAGTGTAGAGCTCGATGAGCTTGTCACAGGAAGCAACGTTGGCGGCTCCGAAGATGTTGTCGATATCGTTCTTGATCTTCTCGGCGTTCTCCTTGTCGGCAGTGTTGGCTGCAGAAGCGATGATCTGGTCGAGATAGACGCTGGCGGTCTCATAGTCATCGAGGACATCCTCAGCGGCGAGGACACCTTTCTGATAGAGGTCTACACCGGAGTTGAGGGCGAAGAGGAAGATCTGGGCCTTGGTCTGGGTGCCGTTGTAGTCGATGATTTCCTTGCATCCCTCATAGAGAGCCTTGGGATCGTCCTGAATATAGTTGATCATGTCGAGACCCTTGTTGTTGTAGGCAGTGACTGCATACTTGGGGAAGCAGGTCGCACGGATGGTGTGGAGCTGCATGAGGGTGTCAACGAGACCGGCCTTTACGATGTCGTTGTTGCGGTTCTTGTTGATGAGGTATCTCATAAGGGAGGTACCGTCTATGATCATGGTCTGGTTTGCAGTATTGGGGCAGGATTTGAAGGCCTTCCTCCAGTTGGGGATGGCGTCATCATAGTTCTTTGCCTTGTAGTACTCCTTGTAGTAAGAGAGATACTTGATGCAATTCGCGCTGTCGGCGCCGTACTTACCCTGGGCGAAAACCTCAAGCCCGCCAAACATCATCACTGCGGTGAGAAGTACGTAAATGAATTTCTTCATAATAGCTTTTCCTTTATGTTTATTGATATCTAATTTTCTGGAACCAAATGTCGTGTATGTCTATTCCTATGACAAAGCATGCGTACGTTTCACTTACCATTCCGTTCTTACGACTTCCCCTTTGTCCAATATCCATACCAAGTGTGAGTCCGTTATGGTTGTAATGCTTCAAAATAGGGAGCGTGACACCGAAAGTAACGCCTTTTGAGGTCACCATATTGCCCGCAAGCTGATAGTAGTTCTGCTCGTAGTAGAGGCCTCCGCGATAGGCTACGCGCTTGAAGTAGTAACGCACGTCGTTTCGGTTTGGAACGAACTCGAAACCTGCTCTGAATGATTGGCTTACACGTCCTGTAAACCTTCCGGCGGAGCCTATTGAATTGAGGCCGAACTTGGAGTCGAAACCTGTATTGGACCAGTCGGAACGGAGGTAGTCGAACTCGGCCATCCACCTTTCTCCGCCCTTTATTGAAATTCCTGCACCGATTTCATCTCCGAGCGAAAGGCTGGAGCCTTTTTTCGACAGGTTTTCAATATTGTTGACAAGAGTGTCGGTCACACTTGAAAGACTTGCATAGCGATATTCCCTCAAGGTTCCGCGGAGTCCGGTCTTCATCCTGTAGGTGGCACCGAGGACCATGGAGACGTTTCCGCCGAGCTTCTGCTCATACTGGAGACCGAACTTCCCGGTAATGCCGTTGAGCTGGAGGTTGTATCCTCCATACATCGAACGGTAGGAAGCGTCGGTGAATATCATGTTGGTAGTCTTGTCTATGTTGCCGAAATAGTAGTTGAGCTGGGCTCCTATGGAAAGCCTTTTCCAGAAAGTCACTCCGGCGCCCACGAAAAGTTCGAAGATACCGCCCTGGCCGTAGGAATCATTGGTTATGTTGTTGGTATAACCTATTATTTCGGGATTTGTCTCTATCGAGGAGAAGTCGTAACCGACATTGCTGAAGGGGTTGATTCCGACCATGAAGGCGGAGGAGCGCCATATGGGGAAACTCATGACCATGTCGGATATGTTGAACTGGTTGTTGGCGGACTTGACAAGACCGCCTTCGCCGTCCTGTTTATAGACTTCATTGTTCTGCTGGACTCCGAAATTGGCCATGAAGGAAAGGGAGTCGCGGGCTGTGATCGAGGCGGGGTTGTTGTAGTTGATGAACCTTCTGTTCCTCAGGGCGACACCTACTCCTCCCATCTGGCGGCTGAAGGCCGAACCGGAACGGTTGAGGTCTCCGATGCCGTAGACGGAATACGGAGAATAGGCACTGAAAGCACCGTCCTGCGCGTCAGCGAGGACAGGAACAACCAGCGCCATAACGGCGGTCAGGAACAGTCTAAAAAACTTTCTTGTCATACATATCGGCTATAAGGGCCAACCCCATAAGCACAAGATTACAAACTACAAAGATGGAGTTTTTCATCCTTTTTGCAAAATAAATCGCGTCTCCACCGGTGAAAACAACGATATTGGAGGGATATTGGCTGATATAACCCGATATTTCAAACTCCATACCCAAAACAACTCCGCTTTCGATGGATGAGGACTGGGAGTCGCCGACAGGGCCGACCTTGTCTTCGGGCATGTTGACAAGAGGGAGATATCTGGAATATCTGTTTATTGCTCTGAGCCTTGTCCGGCATCCGGGGGATACGTTGCCGCCCAGATATTTCCCATCGCTGTCAATGAAATCTATCGAGAGGGTCGTACCGCAGTCGAAAAGTGTTACACCCTTGCCTTTGAAAAGATAGGATGAAGCGGTTATA
>JAKSJS010000080.1 GCA_024398155.1 Bacteroidales bacterium
GCCCCTAACTCTATCTGAAGACGGATAATTGCCTGCTTAAGCCTTATTGTGACTTCTATCGTGTCACCCTTTATGGCGAAGCTCTCGGGCTCGCGTGTCCACACGAAATCGGAAAGACTGAGGCTATCGTCCAAAGTAATGTTCTTCCCGGTGTTACTTGATGTACATGCCGCCAATATTACTGCAAGAGAGGCTAAAATCAGTTTCTTCATAGTTCCCTTCCTAGTTAGTGTCTATTGCATCCCACCATACATATTCTTCTCTGACATACCCGACATTCCCGCTCATATCGATCGCGAACCAGCCGTCCCTGTATCCTACCACATCGTATGAGTCCGGGCAGTATCCATCCTCAAACTTAAGATCTCCCACAACTGAAGACAGACTGTCTGGAGCTTCGTATGCCGGTCTTGTTCCGACGTTATTCAGGAAGACAACGCCTCTCCCGTCGCAGGCATACCAGGTCTCTACCATGGCCTTGCTCTTCGGAATCCACACCGTATCCTGAATATCCCCTATGTAGTTATCCTCGTCTTCCGTAAGATAACGTGCGACCATGCCGCCTTCGGTTATTATGACCTTCCTCTGTGGTGACGCATCACGCAGATCCCATGCGGCCTCGTCATTGACTATCGTCGCAATCTTTGTAAATATGTAGCCTCGTACGGCAAGGGCGGCAAGCACTAGTACAAGCACCGTGGCTGCAGCTATGATTATTTTCCGGTTCTTTTTCATTTCTGATTCCAGTAATCAGGTTTCCACCCGCGCCGGAGGCAGGGCCTACAGGACGATTGCGGCGAGGAGGCGCTCGGCGGCGAGGCGGGTGGAGTAGGTTGAGACGGGGCTGTTGTTGATGAGGATGGAGAAGACCATCACCTCGCCGTCCTCGGCGGTGTAGTAGCCGGAGAGGCAGTAGACGCCGTTCATCGAGCCGGTCTTGCGGTGGACCCTCGAGGCGACGTCGGCCGGGACGGCCTTGGAGGAGCCGAGGGCCGGGATCGAGGCGAAGAAGTCGGGGTAGGCGGGGGAGGCCATCATGGCGGCGAGGAAGCGGCAGAAGAACGAGGCGGTGACGCAGTTCTTCCTCGAGAGGCCGCTGCCGTCGACGAGGCTCACGCTATGGGTCGAGCTCTCGCCGAGGCCGAGGGCCAGGAGGGCCCTGGAGGCCGCCTTGCGGGACGAGACGTAGTCGGCGTTTCCCGTCTTTTCCTTGCCGAGTATCCTGAGGAGGGTCTCAGCGCAGAAGTTGTTGCTCTCGTAGTTGGTCTTCCTTGCTATCTTGCGGAGGGCGGGGGAGAGGGTCGAGCCGAGGAGAGTCATCTCTCCGGCGGGCTCGAAGCTCCTGAAGCCCTCTCCGGGGGTCCAGAGACGGGCAGTCTTCCCGGCGACATATCCGGGTCCTTCGTTGGGGATGTTGTTGTCTTTGAGGAAGTTGGAGAACTCCATGGCGCAGGTGAGCTCGGGGTATTTGTTGCTGCATAGGACGTCCTTGGTCGGCTTGTCGAGGGCGAAGGTGCCGCGGAGGACAGCGTCGGTCGCGAAATCGGTCGTGAAGAGATAGAGCTGGTCGCCGGTGGACTTGAGGCCTGTGGAGCAGTCGTAGTCGATCGAAAGCCAGGGCGACATGGGGAACCTTTGAGTGATCTTGAGGGAGTCGCCGACCGTGGCGCCGGGGCTCACGCGGAAGGTAAGGGTGTTCTCAGCAAAGCCGAGTCCGCTCATGCCGGTCCCGTAGTATGTACCGATATCCTCCCATAGCCAGGACTGCTCCTCGCGGGGGCCGTCGATGAAGCGGCCGTCGCCGATTATGCGCCCTTCTATGGATTGGATCCCGGCGTCATCCAGCATCTTCTTCCAGGCTCCGAAGACCTGTTTCAGGGGGCTGGCAATTGTGTCGGAGGAGCCGAGCGTAGGGTCCGCTCCGCCGATTATGTAGAGGTCACCCTCGAGGACGCCGCCGCGGACCGGGCCGCTGTAGCCGAGGGTCGTCCCGAAGCGGTAGTCGCCGCCGAGCCTGTCAAGGGCGAGGCCGGTCGACACGAGCTTCAGGTTGGAGGCGGGGACCATCGCGGTATTCTCGTTGACAGAGGCGATCATCTCCCCTTCGGAAGTGATCGCACAAACGGCCACCGAAGCGCCCGAGAGGGACTTTTCGGCGGCTATCGCGGCCTCGACCCGACCCTGGAGCGGACCGCCCGCATAAAGCGGGAGGGCCACGGCGAGAAGGGCGGCGAGGAAGGTTGTCGTGTGTCGAATTTCTATCATAAAACCATCAACTTCTGCAAATATACCAATTTGTTTTTACCTTTGCAGTCGGGTAAGGCCCTATGGGCCTCAAAATGACAGCACAAATGGCAAAAAACACTGTTCTTGTATCGGGCGGCGCCGGCTATATCGGCAGCCACGTAACCGTCGAACTTATCGAGGCCGGCTACAATGTCGTAGTCGCCGACAACTTCTCCAATTGTGACGCCACCTGTTTCGAGGGCGTCAAGAAAATAACCGGAAAGAAGATCCCCTTCGTCGAGATGGACTTCTGTGACGCCGAAGCGGTGAACGACCTCTTCGCAAAGTACAAGATAGATGCCGTTATCCATTTCGCAGCCTTCAAGGCCGTTGGAGAGTCCGTGGAAAAGCCTGTTCTCTACTACAAGAACAATCTCTGCTCGTTCCTCAACGTCCTTGACGCAGCCTCCCATCACGGCGGCTGCAACGTCCTCTTCTCCTCCTCTGCAACCGTCTATGGCGAGGCCGAGAACCTCCCCGTGACCGAGAAGACCCCCCGCCTCCCCGCGACCTCTCCTTACGGCAACACGAAACAGATATGCGAGGACATACTCCGTGACACTGTAAAGGCCACGAACGTCAACCGCTCTCCCGAATGGGCCATAAAAGGCATCGCTCTCAGGTATTTCAACCCCATCGGAGCCCATCCCTCAGCCCTGATAGGCGAGCTTCCCCGCGGTGTCCCCAACAACCTCGTCCCCTTCATCACCCAGACTGCAATCGGCAAGAGGGAGTGTCTCTCCATCTTCGGCAACGACTATCCGACCGCCGATGGAACATGTCTCCGTGACTACATCGACGTCGTGGACCTCGCCAAGGCCCATGTCGCTGCAGTAGCCCGCATGCTCGAGGGCCGCATGGAAGAGGATTACGAGATATTCAACATCGGAACGGGCCGTCCCGTCTCCGTATATGAGCTCGTCTCGGCCTTCGAGAAGGTCAACGGCCTCAAGCTCAACTACAAGTATGCTCCCCGCCGTGCCGGTGACGTCGTCGCGATATGGGCCGATACGGCCCTCGCGAACGAGAAGCTCGGCTGGAAGGCCGAACGCTCCGTCGAGGACACCCTCGCCTCCGCATGGGCCTGGGAGAAGCACATAGCTGAAATGGAGGCTGTCAAAGCCTCGTCTGAAGAATAGCCCCATGAAGGTCTGCATCGGTCTTTCGGGAGGTGTCGATTCCAGCGTAGCCGCGCTGCTTCTCAAGCAGCAGGGCTATGACGTCTTCGCCCTCTTCATGCAGAACTGGCATGACACCGTCGGCACCCTCCACGGCGACTGCGAGTGGGAGGAGGACCGTTTCGTCGCCGAGATGGTGGCCCGCAAGATCGGCATACCCTTCTACTTCGTCGACCTGAGCGACGAGTACCGCAAGAGGGTCGTGGACTACATGTTCGACGAGTACTCAAAGGGCCGCACCCCCAACCCCGACGTCCTATGTAACCGTGAGATAAAGTTCGACGCCTTCCTGAGGAGCGCCGAGAAACTCGGGGCCGACATGGTCGCGACAGGCCATTACTGCCGCAAGGAGACCGTCGAGGGCCCGGACGGCAAGCCCATCTACCGCATACTTGCCGGCTCGGACGACAACAAGGACCAGAGCTATTTCCTCTGCCAGCTGACCCAGGAGCAGCTCTCCAAGGCGATGTTCCCTATTGGCGACATAGTTAAGCCCGAGGTGCGCCGGCTGGCCCATGAAGCCGACCTTCCCTCCGCCGACAAGAAGGATTCCCAGGGAATCTGCTTTGTCGGCAAGGTGGACCTTCCGGTCTTCCTCCAGCAGAAGCTCAAGTCTGTCGAGGGTGACATCGATGAGGCCTACGATCCCTCCTACGAGAGCTGCGACCAGTACCTCCAGTACGTCGAGCTGGGCTCCCGCGAGCCCGCTTCGCTCACTGATGAGGAGCTCCTGGAGTATTCCCGCCCGATAGATTTCTCCTCGATCAAGTTCGAGACCGAGACCTACCGCAGCGGAAAGAAGCACATAAAGAAGACCCGCTACAAGGAGAATCCCCTTGGAAAGATCATAGGACGTCATGAAGGCGCCCAGTTCTATACGATAGGCCAGCGCAAGGGACTCAATGTCGGCGGCCATAAAGACTCGATCTTCGTCCTTTCGACCGACATCGAAAACAACATCATATATGTGGGCGAGGGCCACGGCAACAAGGGCCTGAACCGCCCCTGCCTCAGGATCGCTCCTGAAGAGATCCACTGGATAAGGCCGGACCTCGCGATGGCGCCGGGCGAAGCGAGGCGCTACCGCGTCCGCATCCGCTACCGCCAGCCGCTCCAGGATGCGACCCTCCTGATGAGGGGTAACGGCCTCTTCATGGTATTCGACGAGCCCCAGAGGGGCATAACTCCCGGCCAGTTCGCCGTCTGGTACGCTCCCGACGACGAGATGCTCGGCTCCGGGGTAATATAGCAGTTATTGAATTATGTGGCTTACACTTGCTCTATGTTCGGCAGTCCTTCTCGGACTGTATGATGTCGCCAAGAAAAAGGCGACGGAGAACAACCCCGTCCTCTTCATTCTCCTGATAGCGACGGCTCTCTCGACCCTTTTCCTCACTCCCTGCTTCTTCATCTACAAGGGAAGCGGAATGGACCACCTGAAGCTCGTCATGAAGGCTGTGCTTGTCTCTGCCTCCTGGATATCGGGAATGGTCGGACTCAAGCTGCTCCCCATCACTACTGTCAGCACGCTTAAAACGACAAGGCCCTTCCTCGTCGTCATATTCTCCATCATCCTTTTCGGCGAGCAGCTCAATCTCTGGCAGTGGGGCGGCGTAATCCTGGCGCTTACCGCTGTCATGATGCTCTCCAGGACCAGCAGCAGCGAAGGCATCAAGTTCAGCCGCAACAAGGGAATATGGGCTATGGGACTTTCCATTGCCGCCGGCGTGGCGAGCGCCCTCTACGACAAGTTCATAATGAAGGGCATGGAGGCCCTGTTCGTCCAGAGCTGGAGCAATTTCTATATTACGGTCCTGCTGCTTGCATGCTTCTTCTATCAGAGGTGGCGTGCCGCTGAGAATGCGAAGCCCGTCCGCTGGGACTGGCTCCTTGTCCTCATCGCGGTCCTCATCACTGCCGCTGATATGCTCTACTTCTTCTCGCTCAAGCAGGACGGGGCCCTTCTTTCGGTCATCTCCCTTGCAAGAAGAAGCTCCGTGATAGTGACGTTCGCCGTCGGCGCCCTCTTCTTCAAGGAGAAGAACGTCAAGGCTAAGAGTCTGGCGCTGGCCGTCCTACTTGCCGGCATGGTACTTCTCCTGATCGGATCCAACTAGGCGATGAGGCCGATCAACCGCACTATCCTCAGGCTCGCGCTTCCGAGCATCCTCGCGAACATAACCGTCCCGCTCGTCGGCATGGTGGATATCGCTGTCGCCGGCCATCTCGACGCCTCGGCGGCGACGATGATAGGCGGCATAGCGATAGGCTCGATGCTCTTCGACCTGCTCTACTGGAACTTCGGTTTCCTCCGGGCGGGGACCGGCGGGCTGACCGCCCAGGCCTTCGGCCGGGGCGACCGCGCCGCCTGCGCCCGCACCTTCACCCGCTCCGTCTCCGTGGCGCTCGGCTTTGCGCTCCTGCTGATAGCCGTCCAATGGGTGTTCGTCAAGGCTGCCTTCCTTGTGATCGACTGCTCTCACGAGGTTGAGGTACTTGCCATGAAGTACTTCTTCATAAGGATATGGGCCGCCCCCGCTACGCTGAGCCTCATGGCCTTCAAGGGGTGGTTCATAGGCATGCAGGACAGCGTGAGCTCGATGGTCGTGGACCTTGTCGTCAATGTCGTCAACATCGCCGCATCGATAGTACTGTCGCTCGGCCTCCCGGCTTTGTCCATCAAAGGACTGGGATATCCCGGAATTGCAGTAGGAACGGTTGTGGCCCAGTATGCCGGACTCCTTACCGGTGTCATCATCCTCCTGTCCAGGAGAATCTACCGTGAAGTCTTTGCCGGATTCCGGCTGGACTCCCTGAAGGGCCTTCTTTCCGGGGAGGAGATGAAAAGGTTCTTCTCCGTCAATGCCGACCTTTTCGTCAGGAGCCTCTGCTTCATTGCAATATACATAGGTTATACGCTGATAGCCGCACGGTACGGCGACCTCCTGCTTGCCTCGACCTCGATCCTCATGAAACTCCTGATGCTGTTCTCGTACTTCACTGACGGCTTCGCATACGCAGGTGAGGCCTTGAGCGGCAAGGCAATAGGCGCCGGCGACAAGCCCGGGCTCCGCCTTACGGTCCTCTGGACCTTCATCTGGAGCGGGGCTATCGCACTCCTGTTCGTCTTTGTCTACTATGTGACCGGAGTTCCGCTCCTGCGCCTCATGACGGATGACGCGGAAGTCGTCGAGGTCAGCCGCAACTTCCTCATCTGGCTGTTCCTCATGCCGATAGCGGGCGTCGCCGCCTTCACCTGGGACGGCATCTATGTCGGCGCAACAGCCTCCAGAGCAATACGCAACGCGATGCTATGGTCCGTCGTCGCCTTCGTCGCCGTCTGGGCCGCCCTGACCCTCATCGTGAGCCCCGACTTCCGCAACCCCGACGGGCTCGTTGCCGCCTCGGAGGCTGTCCGTGCCGTCCACATCCTCCTCGCCGCCTATTTCGCCCATCTCTTCGCCCGCACCGCCTACCTTTCCCTGCGCTACCGCAAAGACGTTCTCTCCCGCATCGCCTAGCCATGCCATTTGTTTGGCGATTTCGAAAATTTATCTACCTTTGCACCGGTGTTTGCCCGGATGGCGGAATCGGTAGACGCGTTGGTCTCAAACACCAATACCGAAAGGTGTGCCGGTTCGACCCCGGCTCCGGGTACTGAAAAAAGCTTCAAGCTCCTGCGCTTGAGGCTTTTTTCATTATCGGCTGCGGAGGGTTTGCGGGATAATGGAAAAATCGTAACTTTGGGGATATGAAAACAAGATATGCCATTGCGTCAGCGATTATTTCGCTCCTTGCTCTCTGCGAGCCCCTCTTTGCCCAGTATACTCCTGATGAGGATTACCGTGAGACCTTCCGGGGCCAGTTCCACTTCAGCCCCAAAAGCGGGTGGATGAACGACATCAACGGCCTTGTCTACCAGGGAGGCAAATACCACATGATCTACCAGTGGGGCCTCAATGTCCGTCATGGCGGATATGCGACTTCGACCGACCTCATCCACTGGACCGACCGCGGTGTCGCCCTCATTCCCCAGGGATCGGACCTTCCCGCCGATGCCGTCAGGAACGTATCCGGCTACCATGTGTTCTCCGGCAGCGCCGCAGTAGTCTCAGGCAAGACGGCGAAAGTGATAACCGGCTCGACCAAGGAGGCGATAGTCGCCGTCTACACCGGTACGTCGGCCGGGACCTGTCTTGCCTGGAGCAATGACTGCGGCGAGACCTGGCATGACTTCCCCGGCAACCCCGTCGCCAATCCCACTGACGGAGCGGATCCGAGGGACCCTTGCGTCTTCTTCCACAAACCTACCGGGAAATGGATCCTGGCAGTATATGAGAACGGTACGACCTTCTATGCTTCCGAAGACCTTGTCCATTGGGAGTTCCAGAGCAATATAGGCTTCGGTTTCGAGTGCCCCGACATGTTCGAGCTTCCTCTCGACGGCAACAGGAAGAATATGAAATGGGTCCTCATGGACGCCAACGGCTCGTACCTCGTCGGTGACTTCGACGGCAGAACCTTCACCCCCTCCGGCCAGGAGACCATGGTCATGACTCTCGGCCCCGACTTCTATGCAGCCCAGACTTTCCCCACAGGAGGTCTTCCCGGCAAGGACGACAGGAAGATCCAGATAGGCTGGATGGACCATTGGAACGGCGGCCTCGGCGCGACGAAGTGGATGAGGAACGCTACTTTCCCCGTTTCTCTCGGTCTGGTGACTTATGAAGGAAAAATGAGGCTTACAAGGACTCCCATCGACGAAATCTCCCTCCTTTACAAGAACTCCAGGATATTCGGTCCCGAGACTGTTCCCGCCGGAAAGAATATACTTGAGGGGACTTTCTCCAAGACGTTCGAACTCGTGGCAGAGTTCGATGTCGCCGGCTCTGAGGCCGACTCGTTCGGCTTCCAGATAGCCAACAAGAAGGTTGTCTACCACAAGAAGAGCGAGGTCCTTCTTGACGAGACCCTCAGGCCCGATGCCGACGGCCATATCAAGGTCCGCATCCTTTTGGACTGGGGCCAGCTCGAGGTCTTCGCTGCCGGCGGCGTCTTCTCCTACTCGGAGCAGTTCGCCTTCTCGCCCGACGGCCCCGGCGCTGTCTCCCTTATCTCCAACGGCGAGGTGAAACTCTGTTCGCTGGAATTCCATGAACTCGACAGAATATGGTAAATTCTTTGTTTCCGCTTGGCATATGAAAAACCTGCGTCAGATTGATGCAGGTTGATAGCTTTTGTGCGGATTCTTCTATTTGAACAACTCTGAATGAGAGCCAAGTCGAACAAGACGAATCTCAT
>JAKSJS010000081.1 GCA_024398155.1 Bacteroidales bacterium
GACGGGGATCTCTCGTATTCTGGTGACCGACCCCGCCGGCTGCGTCCTCTACGAAGCCCATACCCCGGTTTTTCTGTCCGTAAGGCTCAACACTAGCTGCGGCCTGAGCATGTATCTCCCCTCGATGGGCAACAGGACGCTCAGCGCCCACTACCGCACCCTCGCCTGGAACAAAGCGACAGGCCTTGTCCCTGAAAACTAAGTTTTTAGAGGGAAAACAATTGCACAATTGAAAATTATGCCTATCTTTGCCGCGCTTTAAAAGCCAGTGCGGCTTTTGGTGCAATGGGTCCCGTCATTTTTCGGGATGAGTAACACATTTTAAAACATTCAAAGCAATGAAACATTTTGAGCTTAACGGTCAGGTTCGCCAGGCCGAAGGCAAAGCAGCCCTCAAGGCAATGCGCAAAGCAGGTCTCGTACCTTGCAACATCTATGGCAACGGAATGGAGAATGTCCTCTTCAGCGTTGACGCAAAAGAACTCAAAGGTCTTACCAACACTCCCGCCTCCTACCTCGTAGACATCAAACTCGACAACGGTGCTTCTTACGTAGCCGTTCTCCACGAGGCCCAGTGGCACCCTGTAACTGACGAGGCCCTCCACATGGACTTCCTCGCAGTAAACGATGAGAAACCCGTAGTAATGCAGGTTCCCGTCAACGTATTCGGTCACTCCGAGGGTGTAAAGCTCGGTGGTAAGCTCCAGGTCAGCGTCCGCAAACTCAAGATCAGCGCTCTCCCCGCAAACCTTCCCGATGAGATCGGTGTAGACGTAACCACTCTCGGTATCGGCAAGACCATCACCGCCGGTGACATCAACATCGAGAACGTTACCATCGTATCCCCCAAGGCTACGATCGTCTGCTCCGTCAAGGCTACCCGCGCAAGCGTAGAGGCTGCCGAATAACAGCCTTAGTATTGTAGTCGCGTTATGACGAACTATCTTGTCGCAGGCCTTGGCAATATCGGCGAGGAGTACGCAAATACGCGTCACAATATGGGATTCATAGTATTGGATGCCTGGGCTCAGGCATCCAATATTGTTTTCTCCCCCGGACGCTACGCCTCCACAGCCGAGATTTCCTTCAAGGGCCGCAAGTTCACCCTCATCAAGCCGACGACCTACATGAACCTTTCCGGCAAGGCCGTCAGGTACTGGATGAACGAGCTCAACGTCCCCCTCGAGAACGTTATCGTAATCTGTGACGACATCAATCTTCCCTTCGGAAGCGCAAGGATGAGGAAGAGCGGCTCCTCCGGCGGCCACAACGGCCTGGGCAACATCACCGAGATCCTCGGCTCCCAGGACTACGCCAGGATACGCCTCGGAGTCGGCAACGACTTCGCCCGCGGAGCCCAGATAGACTACGTCCTCGGCAAACTCTCCGACGAAGAGCTTGCCGGAATGGAGGAAATCAGCAAAAAAGTCATTTCTGCCATAAAAACATACGCCACCGCAGGAGCAGAAAGGGCGATGACTGCCCTCAACAGCAAAAAATAATGCGAAAAATTTGTTTTTTAATTGATATTGATTAACTTGCGGAAGTTTTTTGTCTATACTATTGTTTAACACTTAAATACCATTAAAAAATGAAAGAGCTTGTAGATCAGATCAAAGCTGAGATCGAAATTTATGTAAAGAACGCTGAGGCCCAGGTTGAGAAAGGTAACAAAGCCGCTGGTGCACGTGCTCGCAAATCAGCCCTCAATCTCATGAAACTCATGAAGGACTTCAGGAAAGCTTCCGTTGAGGCTACCAAATAAGTTCTTGACGTAAAAAAAATAAAAAAAGGGACGCTGCCTTGCAACGTTCCTTTTTTTATTTGCATCTATAGAGCAGGTTTAGGTTTTAGTACACGTTCAAAGGGGCCGTTAGACGCGATGTCTATACGACCCCTTAGCTTGTTAGCTAAGGGGTCGTATAGACGAATAAGCGGATAGCGGAGTGAAGTTAATGAGACCGTAGCATCTGACAATTAATATAGCGCGAGAGGCAGTTTCCGTGTCATATGCTCGTCGATTTGGGCGTTTTCGCGGACAAAGTGTGGGCATCTGACACGAAACCGCCTTCCTAGGGCCACCCATCTGTCATATGCTCGCGCAGCTGGAGTGCTGCAGTGCCCCCATCAATGGCAAGCTACAGTCACACGTGAAAGAAGTGACTGTAATCCCCAAATTCTTCCTATATTAGCAGTCAGTAACAGCTGACCGGTCCATCTGCAGAGGCTGAAGACCTCTGGTGTTTCCCGGTCGGACAATATAATAATTATGGGAAAAGTCAGGGAAATAGCCCTTAAGGGCAGGAAAGCGCTCGTATGGGTTGCAACGGCATTCATCGAGATGCCGGTGGAGGCCATCGTATGCGCAATGGGCGTAGCTGCCGCGATTATGCTGACTCACGGCATAGACGGCGACATTGAGACTTCGCTTGAATCCTTCCTTATGTATATGACGCCTGTGATTGCCGTCGCCTTCAGCCTGAACAGGCTGAGAAAAGGGCGCGGCGCCTGCGTTTGCATCGCCTACTGGGCATCATTGATATTGGTAGTGCCTGTCCTGTTGTGGATGGGTGATGCCGAATTCGGATGGTGGCTGGGAGTACTCTACCTAGTCTCGCTCATAGCGATCTTCTACACTTCGTCCGGAGCTTCTGACGAAGAATACGCAAGGCATTTCGTCCATATCATTCTTGGCATTTCAGTTACAGTCATTACCGCCGGGGTCCTCACAGGGCTCACCGAGGCCATATTCAGTTCGCTCGAAGCCCTCTTCGACATCCAATTGAAGAATTTCTACGCTTACGTGGCCGAGTTCATCGGGATCGGAGTGGCTCCTGTTGTAATGCTGAAGCTATTTACCGGAAAAGAGGATGTCATTGACGTAAAGAGACTCGTTAGCGCGCTTGTCAACTTTGTATTCAGTCCCGCACTTGTCATCTATGCCGCCATTCTTCTTCTATATATAATAAAGATCATTGTCAAGGGGGAACTTCCACAAGGCGGAGTCGCCTATATGGTCCTCGGCTTCCTCGCCCTTGCCCTTCTGACAAGAGTCGTAGCTTCGTCTCTTGAAAAATCCCATTTCAAGTGGTTCCACGAGAATATTCCCTTCATCTCGATTCCATCCCTCATCCTTCTTTGGGTGGGCATAATAAGGCGATTGACTGACTATGGATTTACCGAGGCGAGAATCTATCTTCTCATTCTCTCCCTTGTCGTAACTGCTTACATAGCCGTCCTTATGGTTGAAAGACTTGCCCACAGAAACGGTAGCGGCCGGTTCAAAGGGACTTTCCAGACGATGACTGTCGTTCTTGCTGCCGTCGCAGTTCTCATCACTTTCATACCGGGAATCTCTGCAAAGGCTCTCGGCGATCGCTACATCGCCAGCCACGATTCGCCCGACACGGAGAATGAAACGGAGAATGAAACGCCGGCAAACAAAGTCTACAAAGAATACCGGCTCGAAGGGACTGTCGATATCTCCGGCTATCGCGAAATCCTGCCGAAATTCTCATACCAGCTTGTCAGCCACGAAGACGGCACCTTCGAGGTCATCTATGAAGAAAGAAGTCTGATTACCGTCAACGCCCTTGAACGCATTGACACAATCATAGGGTCAGCACCCGACGGGAACGTTGACCCTATGGATGTCCTTGTTTACGAGAACGAGGACTGCAAGATTGTATTCAGCGTGATATATGACTGGCGACCGGGAATGTCTAACACCGGCAAGCCTCTCATCGCCGATAGCGCCTTCGTCCTTCTGAAGTAAGCTCGCCCTACATTATGAGCTTGACGTTGTCAAGCCAGAATGTATTGCCGACACCACCGTAGAAGGGAAGGTCGTTGGAAGTTATAAACTTGATGATGAGGAAGTTAGGCTCGACACCTTCTTCGGCCCAGCCTTCCTCGATGACCTTGACGTTCTTGCCCTTGGAGTTGAGGGCGTGGAAGTCCATCGACGTGCCGTTGAGGATTTCCATGCACTCGGGCTCATAGTAGGGCTCGCCGGAGATGTCGCCGTAATGGATAGGAAGCGTGTAGCCGTTGACCCAGCTTTCCTGGGACTGTTTGAAGACATGACCGGCCGTGCCGCATCTCAGGGCATGGACGCTGCCGTCCTCCTCCTCCCATCTTTTCTGGAGGAGCACCTGGGCTACAGCGTAGTCCTTGCGGCCCATGGGTTTGAGCTTTGAGAAACCGGTGCCGCGGATGACCTCGTTGCCTACGTTACACTTGTAGTCGAAGACAAGAGCGGTCGGATGGCCCTCGAAGGGGATGCCGTAAAGAGGCTTGGACATCGGGTCCTTGGTATCCTTGATAGGCTCGGGAAGGGAGCCGACGAGGAGCGCACCCTGGCAGGTCACTTCCATGTCGAACATGCCCATTACCTTTACATATTCTATATGGGTCTCGATCCTTATGCAGTAGCCGCCGTTCCTGGGCTCGGGATAATCGGTGTTGTTCACCTTCTCCACGCCGGAGACATTGGCATAGACGTTATTCGTCCTCCAGTAGTAGCCTTCGGGAGCGACGAAAACGGGTTTCTTCTTGCGGAGGGTGTCGGTGGGATTGCCGTAGAACTCGTAGAGATATCTTGTCTGGCCTCCGATAAGGCCGGACTCCTTCACTTCACGTACGGACCAATGGTCGAAAGTGCCGTACTGGTTGATCTTGTCAACGATTGACTTCTGCGCACCGGCGAGGTTGCAATTCAGTAAAAAAACGATTGCGGTTAAGAAAATAGTCGTCCTTTTCATCAAAAAATTAGTAAATTTGTACGTTTACGTATTGCACGGGAGTGCAAATATATGAAAATATTTATGAAAATCAGGTCTCTACTAACAGCATTGGCGATTATGCTTGGAACAGTTGCGGTTTATGCGCGGCCTGTTTTCAAGTCCAATGTTCCCTTTTCGCAGCCTGACGGGAACACATTCTATGCCAACGTCCGGGGAGACGAATTCCATAGGATCATAACTACAAACAGCGGAGAATCGATAATAAAGGACGAGGACGGATGGTGGTCGTACGCCGTTTACAACGACGAAGGATACAAGGAATCCACCGGCGTCCACGTCGGGGCGAAGAACGCCGAGACGATAAAGGCCCAGAGCCGCCTGATTCCCTATGACATCCTCAGGGAAAGGAACGCCGCGAAAAGGTCTGCGTGCTACCTCCGCGCCCCAATGACCAAGGCGGAAACGCAAAACCACAAAAGGCACGGCATCGTCATCGTATGCGAGTTCTCCGACGTAAAGCTCTCGCCCGAGACAAATATTTCCAGTTTCGAGAACCTCCTCAAACAGAAAGGCTACTCCTACAAAGGAGCCGAAGGCTGCGCCCTGGACTATTTCAACCACCAGTTCGGTGACGGCTGGGACTTCGACTTCACTGTCGTGGGCCCCGTCGAACTTCCCGGAGCCCAGGCCGATTACGGCGGGAACGACAAGAGCGGGAACGACTCTGCTCCCGACCAGATGATAGTCGACGCCATCAAAGCTGCGGACCCGCTGGTGGACTTCTCCCAGTTCGACGATGACGGCGACGGCTACATAGACAACATCTTTGTCTTCTTCGCCGGCAAGGACGAAGCCGACGATGTCAACAACAATGCCGACTGCGTCTGGTCCCACGCCTGGTATCTCGTGAGCGGCGCGGGAAGGCGCGCCTCCTCCGTCACCTTTGACGGAGTCGTCGCCGACCGCTACGCATGTACCTCCGAGCTCACTATAACAGGCAGCGGCTACGATTTCGCGACGATAGGTACTTTCTGTCACGAGTTCTCCCATACTCTTGACCTGCCGGACTACTACGACACCGACTACGACGCCACCGACGGCGTCCACCTCTCCGCCGGCCTTTGGACCTATACCTCCCTCATGGACGGAGGCAACATGAACAACGACGGCAACACTCCTCCCAACTACAACTGCATAGACAGGGAAATCATAGGCCTCATCGAGCCCCAGCCTCTTGCTGTCGGCCAATATACGCTGAAGCCCATAGACCAGGAAGGAGCCGTTTGCCTCCGTTATGACCATCCGTCGAACGTCGGCGAATACTTCCTCTTCGAGTGCAGGAGCACCAAATCCGGATGGGACAAGTACATCTACGGCAACGGCCTCTACATATATCATATAGACCGTTCGAGGAACCGTGTAGCCAACAATGTGACCGCGGCGAAAGCCTGGAGCAGCAACATGGTCAATGCCTATCACGACCATCAATGCGCCGACCTCATAGAAGCGAGCGCCAGGAACGACGTCTTCGTCTACGAAAACTTCCACGGCCTTTCCACCAACGACCTCAAGGGACTCCCCTTCCCCTACAGCGCGAGCCGCAACTACTTCAGCAACACCTCCCGTCCCCAGTTCCTCTTCTGGGACGGAACCGAATCCCAGTTCGCAATAAGTAACATCACCGTCAACGACGACGGCTCCGTCAGCTTCACCGTCTCAGCCTCAACGGTAATACCCGAAATCGTCAGATACGAGTACGAGAGTTTCCAGACGAGCGCCGTGATATCATGGATAGCCAATGTCGTAACCGAAGAGCCGGCATACATCAGCATAGGCAAGACCGGCGGCAAAATGGAGGAGTTCCCTGTAGTATCCTACGACGGCAAGACCAATTACGCATACGTGGCCGAAGACCTCTCCCCCGTCACCGAATACTCTGTCGAGCTCTACTACAAGACCGAAGACCGCAAGGGAGAAGTGACGAGCTTCAGATTCCAGACCGGCAAGGCGGCAAGCAAGATTCCTCCTTATATCATACTCTCCAACGCGAAAAGGGACGAAGCGACCGGCGACTTCCTCAAGGGATGCAACATTCCCCTCCGGACATACAACACCCTCAATGCCGAAGAGGTCATCTGGACCTACAATGAGGAAGAGGTCCATATAGGGCCGAACGGCTATTTCAACCCCATGGAGAGCGGAATTCTCAAAGCCGAGATCCTCTACAGGGACGGAACCTCAGAAACCCTCAAGAAGACAGTCAACATAAGATGAAACGATCCCTCCATAATATACTGACCCTGATGCTCGCTGCCGCCGCGCTTGTCTCATGTAACGGAAAGATCTCCCAGGGGGAGCAGATCTTCATCGACATGACCGACAATGACGAAAGCCAGCTGTGCGTTGTAAAGGACGGCCATAAGCTCGAGGGACTGGTATACGACGAGAACAACTACCAGCTCGGCTACAACCCCTCGACAAGGACGTACAAGATGATAAAGGACGACGGCTCCTACTACTATCTCGTGACCTGCGATTCCGCCCTTAAAGTCGGCAAGAAGGTAAAGGCTTCCGTCAAATACACGACAAGCAAGGACGTCGTCACCATGGTCGGCGTCAAATTCGATGTAATCGACATGAATCCCTATACGGGAATAATCCGGCTCTGGAACGAGTCGGCAAAGCTCGGCATTTCCGTCCTTGAGGTAAGGTAATCGCTACAGGTAAAGGATTATTAGCCACATCATCGTACAGGACGAAAGCAGCTTGAGACCAGTACCGGCGAGGAAGCCGAGGAAAGTGCCCATGGAGGCCTTGAGGGACTCGCCGGCGGATTTGCCGCCGAAGAGGAACTCGCACAGGAAGGCTCCAAGGAGGCCTCCGAGTATCATTCCTATCGGAGTCAGGAACATACCCAGTATCATACCGACGATAGAACCGCGGGAGGCATATCTCGAGCCTCCCGTTGTCTTTGTAAGGCGTGCGGGAACCGTATAGTCGAGTATAGTCACAAGTATCGTTATCCCCAGCATCAGAAGGAGAAGCCAGAGAGGCATGTCCCTGTCAAAGACATTGCCGCCCCAGAAATAGAGGGCGAGCATGCCCAGCCAGCTTACCGGCGGACCGGGAAGCGCGGGGACTATCGAGCCGATGATCCCGAAAAGGCCGGCAAGGATTGCGACTATTGCGATAAGTACTGCCATTGCTATTTCTTGAGGAGCTCCTCGATATGCATCACATAGTCAAGGGAGCCGTCTACATACCAGTTGAGTTCGGGGACAATGCGTAGCTGGTGGCGCACTTCGCGTCCGAGTTCGCCACGGATCGACTTCGAGTTCTCGAGGATAATGCCCATCACCTTCTCGGTCTTGTCGGAGGGGAAGATGGAGACATAGACTTTCGCGACGGAAAGGTCGGAGCTTATCTTGACGCCGCTCACGGAAACGAGAGCGCCGTCAAAGAAGGCCATGCCTTTCTGGCGGATGATTTCGGCGAGGTTCTTCTGGAGCTCGCTCGCGACCTTGAGCTGGCGGGTTGATTCCTTCTCTTCCATTACTTGACGTTGATTATGTAGTAATTCTTCTTACCTTTCTGGACAAGGATGTACTTGCCGTCGAGGATGAAGGACTCGTCGATGGAGCCGGAGAAATCGGTGAACTTCTCCTTGTTGAAGCTTACACCATTGCCCTGGACCATCTTGCGGGCCTCACCCTTGGAAGGGAAGATCGAGGTCTCTACAGCGAGGAGGTCGAGGACTCCCATAGGAAGTTTCGACTTCTCGATGTCGAAAGTGGGAACTCCGTCGAACACGGCAAGGAAAGTCTTCTCGTCGAGAGCCTTGAGAGCCTCGGAAGTACCCTTACCGAAGAGCATCTCGGAAGCGGCGATCGCGTTCTCGTACTCCTTCTCGCCATGGACCATGACGGTCACCTCGCGGGCGAGGAGTTTCTGGAGCTCGCGGCGCTCGGGAGCGGCTTTATGCTCTTCGATGGCCT
>JAKSJS010000082.1 GCA_024398155.1 Bacteroidales bacterium
GGCTATGGATTCGCTTCTTGCCCTGCCCGGCTATATCCCCGGGACGCTGGCGGCCGACAAGGCCTCCCTCTCCCTTCTTACCTCCGCGGTCACGAGCCGCTACATGAGGACCGATCCTCTCGGACTTTTCCGGCCGGTGCTCGGGAGGCTCTCCGAGCTGAACCCGACTTCCGGCAACAATGTCGTTGACGGCCATATACTGACGGATGACGGCGCGACGGGAGTCGTATTCTTCGACTCTCCCTATTCCGGCAGCGAAAGCGGCAGGAACAAGGCGATGCTCGACTCGCTCTCTGCTGTAATAAACGGTGTTGTGGAATCCGCTCCTGACGTAAAGGTGACCCTTACAGGCGGCCCTGTCGTTGCCGTGGAGAACGCCTCGAGGATAAAGAAGGACTCCTTCATAGCCCTCGCCCTTGCCCTGGTACTGATATGCGTCGTGCTCTTCTTCTCCTACAGGAGGTTGAGCGACGTTCTCTGGATAGCCTTCTCGATACTCTGCGGAGGCCTTTTCGCCCTCGGACTAATCTCGATCTTCAAGTCAACGATATCGATAATAGTGCTCGGCATTGGAGCCATGATACTCGGCGTCGCCGTCAACTATCCGCTTCATTATGTGGACCACATGAAGTATGAGCCTGACAAGAAGAAGGCTCTCAGGGAGATAGTCCCGCCGCTTGTCGTCGGCAACGTGACGACTGTCGGCGCCTTCCTTTCCCTCCTTCTCGTAAGGGCCGGCGGCCTCAGGGATTTCGGCCTTGTCGGCGCCCTGATGCTTGTCGGAACGATAGTCTTCTCGCTTGTCTTCCTCCCGGTGCTCGCGACTGCGCGCAGGGAAAAGGCGACAAATACGATAAAGCTCGACTTCGACCGCCATATAAAGCTCTCGCCTCTATCCCGAAAGATTGTCTTCCTCTCCTTCCTTGCCCTGACGGTATTCTTCGGCGTGATGAGCCGCCGCACAGGCTTCGATTCGGACATGCACAATATAAACTACATGACTCCGGAAGAGTCCCGCGGTTTCGAAGTGCTTGCCTCGATGGGCGGAGAGAAGAGCGGCGAGGACCTCATATACTGTGTCGCCAAGGCTCCCGAGGCTTCCGAGGCACTCCGACTGATGGAGGAGTGGGGAGTGAGCCCGATAAGCGCCTTCGTCCCGACCGGTGCCGAACAGGCCCGGAGGATAGAGCGCTGGTACGATTTCGTCCTCAACCATCCTTCGCTGCTCGACGATCTCTCGCGCGAGGCTTCCCTCGCAGGTTTCTCGGCTACGGCCTTCGAGCCCTTCGCCGAGGTTTGGAACACCTCCTTCGAGGTACGCCCGCTCGAGTGGTTCGACCCTTTGAGGGAGACCCTCGGCAAGTCCATGATCGCCGACCTTTCTGACGGAGTCGGGGTCGTCGGCTACCGTCGCTGCGGCTCCGATGAGGCCGCGGGCCTCAAGGCTGAGCTCGCCGCCGGCGCCCCCGAAGGCTGCTTCGTCTTCGACTCCTCGGATGTCAGTTCCCGTCTTGCCGGCCTTCTCAATGAGGATTTCGATTCGATCGGCCTTATATGCAGCCTGATCGTTTTCTTCTTCCTCCTGCTTTCCTTCGGGAGCGTCGAGATGAGCATCATGTCCTTCCTGCCGCTTGCTGTCGGCTGGATATGGATACTGGGCCTTATGAGCCTCTTCGGACTCCAGTTCAACATCGTGAACATCATTCTCGCCACCTTCATCTTCGGCATGGGTGACGACTACACGATATTCATTACCGAAGGCCTCATGTATGAGTACGCCAGCGGACGGAAGATACTCCATTCGTACAAGAACAGCGTCGCCCTTTCGGCCCTCATAATGTTCATCGGCATAGGAGCCCTCGTTGTCTCCCGCCATCCCGCCATGCGCTCCGTCGGACTTGTGACCGTGATAGGCATGTTCGTCGTTGTCGTGATGGCCTATTACCTGCCGCCTCTTGTATTCCGTTGGCTGACTACGAAGAAGGGTGTCGTCCGAGAGGTCCCGATTACGCTCGGAAGGCTGTGGAACTCCTTCCTCGCAATATCTTTCTTCATCCTCGCGATACTGCTGATAACTCCGGTCGTATGCGTGCTGTTCCTGCTCGGAAAGGAGACTGAAGAGAAGAAGCTCCGCTACCATAAGTTCCTCCAGGGACTTTCCCGCTTCATCATAAACCATATCCCCGGATGCCGCTTTACGTGGAGCAACCCCTTCGGCGAGGACTTCTCGAAGCCTGCCGTCGTCCTTTGCAACCACCAGTCCCATCTGGATGTCATGGCTGCGATGATGCTGACTCCGAAACTTGTCGTGCTGACGAACGACTGGGCCTGGAACACCTTCTACGGACCTCTGATCCACAGGGCCGAGTTCTATCCGGCCTCCGAAGGGATCGAGGGCTTGAGGCCCAAGCTCCAGAGCCTTGTGGAGAGGGGATATTCGATACTCGTGTTCCCCGAAGGTACCCGCTCAGCCGACTGCTCGATAGGGCGTTTCCACCGCGGAGCGTTCGTGATGGCGCGTGAACTCGGAGTCGACCTTCTTCCTTTAAATATACACGGTTTCGGCTATGCCCTCCCCAAGAAGGACTTCATGCTGCGCCGTGCCGACCTCTTCATGACGGTCGGCGCACGCATATCCTCCGCCACGATGGGCGAGGATATGAAGGCAGTGACGAGAGAGTTCCGTGCCATGTACGTAAAAGAATACGATGAGATAAGGAAGTCTCATGAGGATGCAGAGTACAACTCCCGCTTCGTCAGATACCAGTATATGTACAAGGGCTCCGGTGCGCTTGCCGAGATGAGGCAGGTTCTCCGCAAGGAGACCTACAGGGAGATAGACGCCTATGACGGAGAGGATACCCTCACTATCGAGGACTCCGGCTACGGAGTCTATGCCCTCCTGTTCGCCCTCTCCCATCCCGAAGTGTCGGTGGTGGCCCGCGAGGCCGACGAGGAGGCTTTCCTCACCGCTACCCGTTGCAGCGGCATACCCTCCAACCTTAAATACGAAAGGAAATGAAAAGGATTGCAATAGCATTGATATTGGCTTTTACTGCAGTGGTCTCCGCCCCTGAGGCCGGCGCGAGGATCTCGCGCGAGCTCCGCTCGGCGGACCATCTTAAACTCGCCCCCGGCGTGACCCTCACGCCTTTCGTTCCGGAGAACCCTTCCGGGACCGCGATCGTAGTATGCCCGGGAGGAAGCTATCACTGGCTTGACGAGCCCACTGAAGGGCTTGCAGTGGCGAAATGGCTTGCTGATAACGGAATAACGGCTTTCGTCCTGAGGTATGCCCCCGGGACATCCTACCATAATAAGATGTACGCTGCTCTTGAAAGTGCAATCTCCTACGTCCGGGCCAATGCCGCGGACTACGGGGTCAATCCTTCGAGGATAGGCGCGATGGGCTTTTCGGCTGGCGGCCACCTCGTAATGAGGGCTGCCGAGTTCGCTGAAGGGGAGTCCCGCCCCGATTTCGTGGCGCCGATATACCCTGTCGTCACGATGCTCGAGCCTTATGTCCACGGCCGCTCGCGCCGCGGTCTGCTCTCTCCCTCGGAGAGGCGCGACCGCGCCCGGCTCGAGGCCCATTCGCTCGAACTTAACGTGCCGGCGGACTGCCCGCCTGTGTTCCTCATGAACTGCGTGGACGACCCTATTGTGGACTATCAGAACTCGGAACTGCTTTATGCGGCCCTTTCGGCCGCCCATGTGTCAGTTGAATATATCCAGTACCCCGAAGGCGGACACGGTTTCGGGGCTGAAAGACAGAAACAGAACAAATATACCTCGGAATGGCAGTCCAGCTTCATTTCGTGGCTGAAAGGAATACTATAAGAGTATGACAGACATTGAATTCAAATCTCCGGAAGAGATAAAGGCCTTCCAGGAAGGTCTTCTTGTAAAACATCTTGAATATCTCCAGAAAAATTCCCCCTACTACAGGAGGATGTTCGAGAAGTACGAGATAGACATAACGAAGATCAGGACTATCGAGGATCTTGTGAAGATACCCTTTACGGAAAAGAAGGACCTCCAGCTCTTCAATGACGATTTCCTCTGCGTACCCCGCGAGAAGATAGTCGATTTCGTGACGACTTCCGGAACCCTCGGCGACCCCGTGACCTTCGGTTGCAGCGAGAATGACCTCCGCCGTCTTGCCCTCAATGAGAAGAAGTCCTTCGAGTGTGCCGGCCTCGGACCCGGCAATGTCGTCCAGATAATGACCACCCTCGACAAGCGCTTCATGGCCGGCATGGCATATTTCCTCGGCCTCCGTGAGCTGGGTGCCGGTGTTATCCGTGTCGGCAACGGCATCCCCGAGCTCCAGTGGGATACGATCCGCCGTCTGAAACCCGACACAGTCATGTGTGTCCCGTCCTTCATCCTCCGCCTCATCCAGTATGCAGAGGAACACGACATAGACTACCGCAATTCCTCCATAAAAAGGATAATAGGTATAGGAGAGGGCCTTCGTGACCAGAACTTCGAGCTCAATCTCCTCGGCCGCAAGATCAAGGAGAAATGGGATGTGGACCTGTTTGCGACCTACTCCTCGACCGAGATGAGTGCGACGTTCTCGGAGTGTCCTTATGGCCAGGGCGGCCATGTCCATCCCGAGCTCATCATAGTCGAGATCATCGGCGAGGACAACATGCCCGTTCCCGACGGCGAGCCCGGCGAGATAGTCGTCACCACCCTCGGAGTCGAGGCTATGCCCCTGCTCCGTTTCCGTACTGGCGACATAGCTGCCAGGCGTACGGACCAGTGCGCCTGCGGCCGCTGGTCCTACCGCCTGACTCCTCTTGTCGGCCGCAAGAACAACATGATCAAGCTCAAGGGAACGACTCTCTATCCGCCCGCAGTCAACGACGTGCTCGACAATGCGGACTATGTGGAGAATTATGTCGTCGTCGTATCTGAGAGCGAGGCCGGAACTGACGATGTCCTCGTCCGCCTCGGACTCAAATACACTCCCGACTTCGATCCCGAGAAGGATCTCAAGGACCGCTTCCGCTCCCGCATCCGCGTCGCTCCGCGCATCGAGATCTGCCCCGTTCCCGAAATAGCTGCAATAAATTTCCCGGCAAAATCCCGCAAACCCGTCAAGTTCATAGACCAGAGAAAGAAATGACAAGCTTAAAAAACCCCAAGTTCGACGATATCAGGCCTTATTATGAGGAGGAGATTCCCGCCGCGATGAAGCGTATCGCTGCGAGCGGCCCCTTCAACCTCATGTCCTCCTATGTTTTCCCCGACAGGGACGTCGAGAGCGTGCGCGAGCTGCTCTCCGAGCTTTCGACCGTCGAGGAATTCCAGCGCAAGGTGATGTACGAGGCTAACCGCCAGATAATTGCCAAGACAATAACGGAGTTCTCCTACAGCGGCATGGAGAAGCTTTCCCCGTCGAAGAACTATCTCTTCGTCTCGAACCATCGCGATATCATGCTCGACGCCAGCCTCCTCCAGAACGTGTTCGTGGACTGTGGTTTCGATACCTCGGAGATAACCTTCGGTGCCAACCTGATGTCGAGCCCTACGGTCATCGATATCGGAAAGTCCAACAAGATGTTCAAGGTGGAAAGGTGTACGGGCTCGACCCGCGAGTTCTATCTTTCGTCCCTCCATCTCTCCGAGTACATCCGTTATACTCTCCTCGAGAAGAAGCAGTCAGTATGGATCGCCCAGCGCAACGGCCGCACGAAAGACGGCAACGACCTTACCGAGCCCGGCCTCATCAAGATGTTCGGCATGAGCCGTACTGACGACAAGATCGCCTCACTTTCAGAGCTCAACATAGTCCCTGTCGCCGTTTCGTACGAGTGGGAGCCCTGCGACGTGCTCAAGGTCCTAGAGCTCTACGAGTCCTCGAAGATGGCCTATGTCAAGAAACCGGGAGAAGACCTCAACTCGATCCTCACCGGTATCGTGGCCTTCAAGGGACGCGTCCATTTCTCGGTCTGCGATCCTATACGTCCCCAGGAACTATCCAAGTTCCGCGACCTGACCCTCAACAACTTCAACAAGGAGGTCGCCTCCCTCATAGACAAGAGAATCTTCCGCGAGTACCGCCTCTGGCCCAACAACTTCATCGCCCATGACCTCCTCTATGCTACGAGCGAGTACCGTGACCGCTATACTGAAGCCGAGAGGAAGGCATTCATAAACCATTGCCACAAACTCGCGAAATACGAAGTCGATGCTCCGGAACTTCTCAAGGAAAAATTTCTGGGAATTTACGCTAATCCCGTAGACAATTGTCTTTTGTTTTAAATTATTACTAAATTTGTCAGACAATAGGACATTTGGATTTTTATTTATAAACCTATTAATATTAAAGTAAGATGAAAAAGATCATTGCTATCGCTGCTCTTGCTCTTGCATTCGCAGTCTCCGCAGCCGCCCAGCCCAAGGCTATCGGTGGTCGCTTCGGTTACAACGGCCTCGAGGCCAGCTACCAGCACTATGTAGGCTCTCCCAACTTCATTGAGGTTGACCTCGGTGCAGACTTCTTCTACAGCTGGGGCTTCAAAGCTGCCGCCCTCTATAACTTCGTATTCGCAGAGCCCGCATGGACTTCTCGCGGAAACTGGGCATGGTACGCTGGTGCCGGTCTTTCCACAGGTTATGTCTATGACCGCGGCAAGAGATATAAAGACGATATTGAAGGTGTTAAGGTAACCAATTACGATTATGATGAGACTGGTATGGGCTTTATGCTTTCTGTTCCCGTCCAGGTCGGTCTCAGCTATACTTTCTGGTTCCCTCTCCAGCTCTCAGTTGACGTACGTCCCTACTTCGGACTTCACAATGTTACCCGTCGTAATGAGGTAGCAAAGGTTTCCAAGACCGGCTTCTACGAGCAGGGCCTCTGGGGCTTCACTCCCACCCTCTCCGTCCACTACGCTTTCTAGTCCTTCGACTTGGATATTTGAAATGGCGCCTTCGCAAATGAGTTGCGAAGGCGCCATTATTTTTTTTACCAAGTTCGCGGATTTTTACTATCTTTACGGCAATACACTGAAACACAGCTAAATATGAAGAGCCTTCGTATCTATACCAAGACTATCTTGTTCTCATTGCTTATTGTTATATCCTCCTGCGGAACGGTGGATCCGTTAGTGCCTGATAACCCGGAGTCCACCTTCTCGGTTTCTCCGGAAACCCTCGAGTTCACCGCCGCGGCTGGCACAAAAGATGTCAAGGTTGTGTGTGACGGCGACTGGTACGTGCTCAGTCCCGGGGAGGACTGGTGCAGTGCAGAGAAGCACGTAGGGACAGTACTTGTCGACGTCAAGGAGAATACTGCCAGACAGGAACGAACATGCCACGTGGTGATTGGCCACGAGACGGAGGTGTCCTATGTGATAGTCACCCAGGCGGGAAGGGAGACGGACCCGTCCAGGCCGGAGGTCCCGGAAGGCGGATATACGCTTAACGACGGAACGGTCATCGCCTACAGCGAGGTCAACGCCCTCCTTGACGGAGGATATGACAACGGCCAGTGGGACAAGGCGTTCTATCTCAAGAAACCGGTTCCGGAAGGACAGCTGCCCGCTTCGGGCGAAAACTGGGTGTTCAACACGCCGAGCGAAACCTTTCCTGACGGCCGCCTTGCCTTCATCCAGGAAGTGAAGGACATGGGCGACCATTACGAAGTCCGTTATACCGACGCCGGCCTGAACGCCTGCTTCCGCGACCTCAACCTCCCGGAGCAGGAAATGGACATAACTTCCCACGTGACAAGAATCGAGGACGGGAATGGCCGGCCGCTGAGCTTCTCCATCACCAAAGCAGTATCGAAGAGCGAGCCTCTCGAACTGAAGATCCATCCGGGCACTCTCTCTGCCGGCAACCTCGAGATAGAGCCGACGATAAGCCTCTCGACTGTTCTCAAGACCAGGGCAGATACCGAGGACTACAGGATCTACACTCTGGATTTTGTCGTGGACACGGACTGCACGTTGGAAATGGACTACAATGTCAGCGCGGGCGTGGACGTGAATTTCAATCTGCCCATACTCAAGGTGTATATGGCCGCAATCGCTGTCGGACCTCTCCTTATCACACCGTTCATAGAGGTGGACCTGACCGTAGGTTCCTGCATTCAGGGGGGCATAAATGCAAAATATGAGTATACCCGTCACATAAGGGCTTCCGCACACTATGACGATATGAACAACTGGAGTGCGGACGTCTCATCCCCGGCGCAGGATGACGGTGGTTGGAAACCTTCCCGCCTGGGTCCGAAAATCGAATGCAGCACAAGCTACGGAGTGCGCTTCGCCCCTTATTTCGGCCTGTATGGTGACGTTGTAACGGCCGGACTCGGCATCAGCGCAGGGATGACGCACAAAGTGGAAACCGGTTGCCGCTGGAACGACCCATACCATTACAATTGGGTTAGCATTCTGCAGGATTCAGAATATTCCACTGCGTTCAATCTTGGATTGTACCTGTCGACAACCGGACTCGGATTCTCCCGCTCCATAGACCTTCCCGAACTTGAATTCCCGATATCCTCCTGCAAGATTCTGCCAACCGTCAGTTCGGTTGAGCAGGATTGTGTGGGCACGCAGGCACAGTTCACGGCCTGGTTAAAGAACAAGA
>JAKSJS010000083.1 GCA_024398155.1 Bacteroidales bacterium
TTCCAGCATTTCTGCCATCCGACCAGCGGAATTCTAACTTTCGAGATACGCTCGGCCCTGAACGGAAGACTGCTTCCATATGAGATTAGAGTCGATCCGTCTGCAGAAACGATAGATTACTATCATTCCCAGGATGATGTGACATATCAAGTACGGATGACGCTGGCATATCCCTCATACTGGCAGTTCGGACTTCTCAGATAAGGACGAATACATCCGCACCGGGAGAAAGCTTGAGAGTGCGTGTGCGGCGGCCAAGACGCTCCTCGAGGGCGTTCACGGGCCGGACGCGCAGCGTCCGCCCCCTCGCCCCTATAAAGCGTGCTTCAGCCGGAGCGTCGGATACATTCCTGACCTGGAGAATGATTCCTTTGCGGAAACTAGCCGGAGCCATGGACGTTATGACTACGCCGTCCGACCCGGATTCAAGATGCAGGCCTCTCCATTCCAGCGGAAGCTTCTCTTTCCTATGGTCAATCACGGCCTTTGCCGGGATTACGCGGGGATAGAGTTCAACCCTTTCTGACAGGCCGAATCTGAGTGCGGTTGCATCTGATGTGTCGTCTGTGGAGGTTATTACATAGCTCCAGTTGAATTCACCGCTTTGGCTGGCCTGGAAGTTCGTGCACCAGTGATTGTTCATCACCCATGAGAAGACATGCGGCTTTTCGTAGGTCTTGATGTAATGGAATGGCTCGTCCTTCAGCAGGGAACCGGCCATTATCATCGGTATTTCCGGACTGGTGATAAGAGTCTGTCCGCCTTCGTAACCTACGGAAACATAGTTCTGCATGGTGTTCCAATCGGAAGATGATCCTTCAAGCTGATTTTCGCCGGGTCTCATTATGCCTCCCTGGACATCCATTGACAGCCTTCCGTCGGAAGGACCGAAGGGGAAGGCGACATAAACCGAATTGCAGCCGTATTCATCGAGGCGGTTCATGGAATATGCGAACTCTATCTTGGGCTCGTTTTCGTAAAGGCGGACCTCTATCGTCACATCTCCCTCAACGGTGGGTGCGTTGCCCTTTATCTTGAGCGACCTGTAAAGATTCCCTATGACTCCAGGTTCGATGCGTACGTTTGTAAGTCCGTAACGTGTCATACCTTCCGAACGGAACTGGAAGAGGGTGCCCATCCTGTCGTCAACAGTTTCATAGATGAATGCGCCGAGCGGCCATTCCGCTTCTCTGTCAACGAGCTCGCGTCCGCTCGAAATCTCCACTATGGAGCTCACTCCTCCTCTCTCGCGATCCATTTCTATGCGATAGAAGGAGTTCTCCAATACAGATGTGGACATCCCGCATTCCACGACGTTCTTTTCTGACGCATTGATCGAATATGTCCTGTAGCCCATAGCCGGAACATCATCAGCGTAGACTCTGTAGTAACGTCCTTCACGCACCTCTTTCATTGCCTGGACGCAGGCTTTCGAGCCATCTTCAGCAGTGAGTTCGAGCTCTTTGTCCGCAGGACATACCTCGAAGTCCACGAAGACTGTGGCCATTGCGCTCCTGTCCCATCCCAGTGGATTGAACAAGGTTACTGTAGGGATGCCCATCGGGCGTATGCCCTCCTGGAGAAGGCCGCCGGCCGTCTCGAACATGAGCTTGGCGCGGCGCAGTCCGTTCCATGCGTATGAGGACTTGTTGTCGAACTGTATCTGGGAGTTCCAACAGGCAGGCTCCCAGATACTTTCGGCCGCGCCGAAGGTATGCTCGTCATAGAACAGCAGGTTGTTGTAGATACCTTCAACCTCTTCGTTCATCCCTTCCGGTGAGTGACCGCCATGCATCAGGTTCATCGCCATCAACCCTGTCACACCCATCATGGATGCATGGGCCTTGCGTGCTTCGCCGGTCTCCTTTGCTGCAGACCCGAAGCCGTCAGTCCACCAGTCGGGATAGGCCACTTTGTGCTCCGGCAGCATTTCCGCAGGATATTTTTCACTTATGCAGGAGAGGAATTCGCTTGCCGTAGCAAGGTGGAGCTTAGGGTTGTCGTGGGTCTCGTTCCATTCCTTCACGAAATCACATGCATTCCATGCCGGGGGAGCGTTGTCGACAAATACTCCGGAGAACTGGGTGCCTATTTCATCGAAAGGGTATTCCGGCGCGATCCTTTCCAGGAAAGCCGCGGACTCCTGCTCGAACTTTTCGACGTCGCCCCTTTCTATTCCCCAGAAATTGGCCGTATTGTAATGCTCGCTTCTATACATGACCAGAGGCTTGCCGGAAGGGGATTCCCACCGGTATATCGTAGGGACGTTGAAGGGCAGAAGCGACTTGGTCTTGTTCGAGCCTATCCAGAAATATCTTATGCCGAGATCATAAAGATAATCGGCCATGCACCATGCGACTCCGTTCACATCGTTCTGCATCGCAAGGTTGACGGGAAGTCCCTGCTCCTTCAATACGGAAAGGGGATGGAAGAAGTAGCGCAGTGACTGCTCGTCGGCGATTTCCGCCATGTTGAAGTACATTCCCGTGACTTCGATCTCGCCACGTCTTATACATTCCTTGAGACGGCGTATCTGGGTTTCGGGACGTACCTTGAGGTACTCCGAAACCGCCCATGCCGCCTCGCATGTCCAGCGGAAACGGCATCCTTCGGGATATTCCCTTGTCAGTTCTGCATAATCAACCGCATAGTCAATGTAGCGAAGGTGCTCGGAGAGAATCTCTGACTGAGGTTTCGTGTAGCCTATGTCGGTGTGGGTGTGCTGGACAAGGTAAACAGTCCATTGCCTGTCCGGTTTGTCAGTCCATTTCTCTTCGGCATTGGAAACAGAGCATGAAAGCGCGAACAGGGCGCAAAGAAGAAGTCTGGCAGTAGTTGTCATATGTTAAAAGAAAATCCGGCCTCCTTCAGCGGAGGTCGGTGATTATCCATTTCTTGGAGAGTTTCTTGAGGTCCGGCGTAAAGTCGGAAGCCGGCCCCTTCTCCATGAAATCGTAGTCTGTGATCGTGAGCTTAATATGGGACCCTTCGGGGTCGTCATACTCGAAGGCTGTTATCCTGTCGCCTTTCGTCGAGAGAAGACCGTTCGCAAGGAGGGCGTCGAGGTCGAGCGCGCCTTCCTCGATAGTCACTTCCTCAGCCTTGAGGTCCATGATCCATACACTCTTGCCGTCGCAGAAGACCTGGAGCTCGTGGCTCGAGAGAAGGAAACAATCGCCCTCGAACATGGCGAACCCCTTGGACTGGACAGCGGTTCCGGATACTTCGGCATCGATGTCGAATTCCACCATCGCCCTCTTTCCCTTCATCGAGTTCTTGAACGAGTCGACAGCTCCCTGGGCGTGGAGCCCGAGGGCGAACACGACCGCGAAGGCCGCCATTGCGAGTATCCTTTTCATAAGATTTTCCTTTTTATTCTCCCAGATATGCTGAAAGTATGCCATCCAGTTCAGAATAGTCGGAAACCAGTACCTGACGGGGCTTGGAACCTTCCTGAGGGCCGACGACTCCGGCGGCTTCGAGCTGGTCCATGATCCTTCCGGCCTTGGCGTAACCGACTCCGAGTTTTCTCTGGAGGTCGGAGGTGGAGCCTCTCTGGGTCATGACGACGAGGCGTGCCGCTTCCTCGAACTTCGCGTCGAGGTGGGTCATGTCTACCATGCCGCCGCCCTCTCCGTCACCGTCTTCTGTCTCGGGAACAGGAAGGCAGTAAGGGTTCGAGCTCTTCTTGTAGCCTTCCTGGGAGCCGATGGCTTTGGTGAGGGAGTTGATCTCGTCGGAGCTTATGAAGGCGCACTGGACGCGCTCCATCTCGACTCCGGCGTAGTACAGCATGTCGCCGTTACCGATAAGCTTTTCAGCTCCGGGGGTGTCGAGGATGGTCTGGGAGTCGAACTTGGAGACTACGCGGAGGGCGATCGTCGTCGGGAAGTGGGTCTGTGTGAGCGGGGTTACGACGTCTACGGAAGGCCTCTGGGTAGCTATTATGATATGGATACCTGCGGCGCGGCCTTTCTGGGCGAGACGGATGATCGAAGTGTTGACGCTCTTCGAGACGGCCTTTGCCTCGGGACCGGAACCTCCGGACATCGTAAGGTCGGCGAACTCGTCGATAACGACAACGAGATAGGGCATGTAGTGATGGCCTTCGGTCGGGAGGAGATGGCGGTCGAGGTATTTCTCATTGTAGTCCTTGACTGCATTGACTCCGGCCTTGGAGAGAAGGTCGTAGCGGTTGTCCATCTCGATACAGAGGCTGCGGAGGATAAGGTCGGCCTGTTTGGGCTTCTTCACTATGCAGTTCTCCCTCATCTCATCTTCGCTCGAATCCTCGGGGATTACGGCGAGATAATGTTTGAGGAGACGTTTGTAGGCCGTAAACTCGACCATCTTGGGGTCGATGAAGACGAACTTCAGCTCGGAAGGATGTTTGGAGAAGAGCAGCGAGGCGATAAGGACGTTGAGACATACGGACTTACCCTGCTTGGTGGCACCGGCGACGAGAAGGTGGGGTGCGCTTGCAAGGTCGAAGGTCTTGACTTCCTGCTGGATAGTATAGCCGAGGGCGATAGGGAGGTCTGCGTGCGACTCGCGGAAGGAAGGGTCGTTGAGCATCGACTTCAAAGGGACCGTAGAGCGGTCGCGGTTGGCCATCTCGATACCGACGGAATCGTCGAGGATGACGACGCGGACATATTTCGTTCCGAGGGACATCGCTATGTCCTGCTCGACGTTCTTGATAGTCGCGATCTTCACTCCGGGGGCGGGGACCACTTTGTAGAGGGTCACTGTCGGGCCGACAACGGCGGAAACGGATTCAATCTCGATCCTGTAGTTGAGGAGGGTCGAGCGTATCTTGTTGCAGTTGTTGTTGATTTCTGCATCGGGGACTACATGCTGGGCATTGGCGTAGTCCTTCAGTATGTCGAGGGAAGGATATTCGAAGTCGCGGAACTCGCCCTTTATGTCGATCCTCTCCAGTTCTTCGGTTACATTGACGTCATATCCCTCGCCACGCTCTATCGTAACGGCGAGCCCGTCCCCGGCCTCGTCGGCGGATGCCTCTTCCGCGACGGCCGCGGGCTCAGAGGCGACGGTTGCCGCAGGCTCCTGGATGTCGATTATCTCATCAAGGCCGGCAAAGGGGCTGGGAATATAGTCGGGAGCGGCAGGCTCTTCTTCCAAGGGCTCTTCGGCGACGGGCTCAACTTCAGCAGCGGGCTTCCTTTCGCCGAGGCTCAGAAGCCATGCGGCGAAGCGCTTGCTCGAGAGGGCGAGCCATATCGCGAGGAAAAGAAGCACGACGAGTCCGGTCACGAACATGCCGAGAAGGTTCTTGAGGAAGGCTACTGACGCAGCTCCGCATCCGCCGCCCGGACCGCCTCCGAACGCGCCGGAGAAGGGGATTATCTCAGCTATGAACGCAAGAAGCACGGCGACGAAGTAGGCTCCGGAAAATACGAGTATCACCTGGCGGAGGAACTGTATCTTCATCGTCTTCGAGAACAGGCGGGCTGAAAGAAGGGCCAGGAGGAATACGAAGGCATACGATCCCAGACCGAAGCAGGAACTGACGAGGAAATGGGCCCAGCAGTAGCCGGTCTTGCCGCATAAATTGTTCACCTTGAGGTCCTGGGAGAGCATGGCAGGGTCGTTAAGCAGGCTCATGTCCGCCTTCCAGGTAAACAGGTAGGAGGTTATTGCAAGGAAGGTGAATACGGCGAAAATCGCCACGAAACTTGCCGTGGCGAGGCGGATTATCCTCTTCGTGCTGTCGCTGAAGAGGGGGGCGGAAGGCGCCTTCTTCCTGCTTTTAGCTTTCGTTCTGGTCGTAGTTCCCATTATTTCTTGCGCTGGAAGTTTTTCTTGCGGGCTTTCTTGCCGGATCCGGACTGGTTGCCGATGCCGGGACGGGAGGAATTGGCGTCAGAGGATATCCTCGAGAGGGTTATTCCCTCGGGAACCTTGACACGTCCTTCGGAGAGCTTCTCGATGTCGGAGAAGATAGTCTCGTCGGCGACGCTGTCCTTGTTCCATATAAGGTACTGCTGGCGCATGTAGATTGCGAGGGTGCGGATGAGCTCGGTCTTTACCTCGCCCTGCTCCTGCTTGGTTATCAGGTCTATGATGCTCTCTATGTTGCGGCCGTAATGGGTCGCACGGACGGGTTTCTTGTTTATCGGAATCCTTGCGGGCTTGGAGGAGAGCTCCTCCTTAGCGGGCATCGGATAGGGGCTGTCGATATCGAGGTCGAAGTCCGCTATCATGTAGAGATGGTCCCAGAGCTTGTGCTCGAAGTCGTCCTGCTGGCGGACGGAGGGGTTGAGTATCTCCATCACCTTCACGACGGCGGCAGCCTGCTCGCTTCTTTTCGCGCGGTCCTCTATAGTCTTCAAATGCTCGACCATATGCTTGACGTTCCTTCCGTACTCGGGAAGGGCAAGCTTTTCACGGTCCGTGTTGTAGTCCTTTATTATTTCTTCCATATTCAATGCATCAGTCAAATCGCAAAGTTAATCAATCGCGGTCAACATACCAAAGCTCTGCTTTGACATTTTTTCGTCCCATAGCCTCGTAAAGCGCCTTGTATCGCTTTATCTGGTCATCATACGATTTTCTTTCGGCTCCGTACTTATAGTCGATTATTAGGACGTTCTCCCCGTCATCGACAACCCTGTCGGGACGTGAAACAGTCCCGTCGGTATCTACGAGGCTGACTTCGTTGAATACGAGCGAGCGGTCATCCGGGAAGAATCCAGCTTTGCGCCTGATCCCGGAGGAAAGTCTTGCGAGCGCTTCGGCACCCTCCTCTTCAGAGAGTTCACCTGCGCGCACTGAATCTTCAACTGCTTTGGGGAGATCGTCCGGAACGACTACTTTCGAGAGTATGTTGTGGAGCACGATACCTCTTATTCGCTTTGAGGCTTTCGCCCCGGCATTCCCCTCGTCGTCAAAGAAATCAACGCTGTCGGTGGAGAACTTGAGGCGCCCGCCTTCGCGGATGTCGGTCATCTCCCCATCCTCGTCAAGGATGGAAACATATTCGGGATTGAGAGGCCAGGACTCGAAGACGGAATGGTCGAGGGTCTCAGCCGGATTTTTCTCCTTGCCGCCTGTTTTCATGAGCTTGCCGTATTCATCGGTTCCTGTCCCGTCGACATATTTGCGAAGGAATTCGCCTATATGCTCGTACTTGTCCACTTCCGTTTCTGCTGCGATGATATAAAGGGCCTCCCCGGCTCTTGTAAACGCGACATATGCGTCATTGAGTCCGTCGATACGCGTCATGCGGAGTTCTTCGCTGCTTGACTCGGCGAAAAGGGTGCCGTCCGTGCTCAGCATGTTGACATTGTAAATGCCGTCTACAGCCCCGTCAAGAGGCGTTCCGTCAAGCTTCGGCGCCGCCCATTTCTCTGAGGTCTTCTTGAACCTCATTGTAATGGTCTCGGCGAAAGGTACGATTACGACAGGGAACTCGAGTCCCTTCGACTTGTGTACCGTCATAATTGTAACCGCGTCAGTATCGCCCGGCTGGCTGATATAGGTCTTGGACGCTTTCCCTTCGTACCACTCAAGGAAGCCATGGAGGTCGTTTCCGTAGTTCTTCGAGTATTCGAGCACAAGGTCGAGGAAACACTCGACGTAAGGAATTTCTCCGTCAACGCTTTCGCCGGCATCTTTCATATCCCGAAGAATCTCCTCGCAAAGGTCTGTGAGCGAGTCGGCGCGACCGGGAAGTCCGACGCCCAGGCTCTTGCAGTAGTATTCCGCTATCGCGTCATCAGGATTGTCCATCAGTGAAAGAAGAGCGACGAGATGGCATACGGCAGGCGAGGCTGAAACTTTCAGCGAGGCTGTAGTGATTACATTGTATCCCTCTCCGATAAGGTCGTAGGCGACAATTCCGCATTCCCTGTTTTTGCGGCACAATACGGCAATGTCCTTCTCCCTGTATCCGGCGGCAAGGGCTTCGGCGACTGCTTCCTTAACCTTCAGCCTTTCGCCCTCTTCGCCGTCTGCAAAGCGTATTGAAACGTATCCGCCCTCTTCGTTTCCTTCCTTTATTTTCTGAGCGACATCTCCATATATCGTTCTCGCCGTATCATATCCGTCCTCTTTTGCGGCCTCGTCAACCCACTCGGCCGCTTTCGCGAAGAAGGCGTTGTTGAAGTTTATGACTTCGCCCAGGCTGCGGTAGTTTGTATCCAGTGTCGTCCTGTCGTCAGCATACAGCGCGAAAGTTGATTTCACTGCACTCTGCAGCAGCCTCCAGTCGGAGTCTCTCCAACGGTAGATCGACTGCTTCACGTCGCCCACGATAAGGTCGTCGCCCTGAACATATTCGTCACCGGCTTTGGATACGCTCTCCTTGAGGAGGGGCTTGAAGTTTTCCCACTGGATGTTGGAGGTGTCCTGGAACTCGTCGAGAAGGAAGCGGTCGAAACGCACGCCGACCTTTTCGTAGATGAAGGGCGCGTCAGAGTCGTCTATGATCGCTCTCAGGATAGAGTTGCTGTCGTCAAGATTGAGGACATTCTTCTCTTTGACGAGGGCTTCGAACTCGTCCTTTATCGCCTTCGCGAGGCCGAGCCCGTAGAACTGCTTTTCGAT
>JAKSJS010000084.1 GCA_024398155.1 Bacteroidales bacterium
TAATTCGCTATTTGGGTATTTGGGTGAATTACCTCATCATTTATCATTGAAAACAAAATAGTCCAGCACAAGGGCGTAGTGGTCCTTGGAAGGATGGCCGGTGGCCGGATCTATCTCAATCTTTATCATGGCATCGCAGGGTTTTCCGCCGTCGAGCACATACTTGAAGTCACGGACCTGCTCTCTCTGGGAATATTCGGTAAGAGCGATCTGGACGGGGTTGCGCCACTCGGCCTCGCCAAAGGCGCACCAGGAGACAGTCGCCTTGAGCCAGAACTCCGACATCCAATAGCTGAAGCTTACAGAAACCAGGTCCTTGACGAAGAACTCTGTCTTCAGGTAACCGAACTGGGGTTTTTCATAATCCTCATCCTCCTGGTAGACACGCAGCTGGGCAGACTGGCTGCCTTCGATAGGGTTCTGCCAGGAGAAGGAGCCGAACCATGTCGTCCACTCGACATTCTCGGGACCGGCTGTGAGGCCGTACTTGTAATATGTAGGCTTTTGAGTCGTCGGAAAACCGGTTTCGAAATCCACCAAATAGGGCGACTCGACCTTTACAAGGGGACCGTATTCGACCGGATGATCGGGATCGGAGGTCGAAGGAGTGGCCCCGGGATCCAGGAGTACTGGGTCTGACGGAGGGATGGGAATGTCTATCGGGTCCTCTGTAGAGCCGGTTCCGCCAGAGTCATCTGTCGTTCCGGGATCGTCAGTTCCACCCGGGTCATCTGTTGTCCCAGGGTCGTCATCGCCGCCGGGATCGACCACGGAAGGGTTATCCGGGACTATCGGGTCGGAACAACCGGGAAAGGCAAGTACAAGGCCCAGGGCAACTAATACTACGAGAATTCTCTTCATCGGCAAACTATTTACGTCCGACAAGCACGAGGGTCTCATAAGGCTCCATAGTGAGCTTCAGGCCATCATTGACACAAACTGAAGCAATCTCTCCGTTATCGGGATCGAGAACGCTCCAATTGCCTTTTCCAACTCCTTCGAGAGTTCCTTCATAAGGAGTCTTCGAGGCATTGACGACGACATAGACACGCCGTCCGTCACGCTCGAAGCGGCCGAAGACGATCTCGGGTTTAGCGGGGCTGAAGACCTCGCGGGAAGGGATCGCGGCGAGGATCGCGTCGCTGACTTCGGCGGGGACGAATGCGGGTTCAAGCCTCTTCTTGAGGTCGCCCGCAACTTCTGCGGAATAGATAATCGTATCAAGTCCCTCTGTCACTTCGGGCAGTCTTATGACCACTCCCCCGGCCTGCTCGAAGCTCTCGACAAGCGCAGCGATATCTTCGGGTAAAGTGATAAAGGCGGGAAGTACAAGAGTGCTGAAGGATCCGCTGCCGATATCGAGGCGGCCTTTCGAGAGCTTGACCTCGGAAAGGGCGAGATAGTCGGCGAGGATGAAGGGTATCTGGTTCTGGGCCATCACAGCGCCCGCGGCGACGAAGGAGGCGCGGATCGCGATCGTCTCGAAGGACTGGCTCGAGGGCTCGTTGAGGTCATCCCATGTGGGGATGTACTCCCTCTGGAGGTCGTATGCGGGATAATACAGGATTACATCACGGTCGAGCTCAGCCTCGCGGACAATGGAGTTAAGACGTCCTACATAGTCGTTATATCCGCGGAAACCGGACATCGGACGGTAGTCGACCGAAGCGATAGAAGTGGGATAGTAGAGCATCAGCTCGGTGATGCCGGAAGCGAGCTGGCATCCGGCAGTAGCCTTCATCTGGGAATATGTGGTAGGTACCTTGCCGAGGGTGTACTGGTTGTGCTCGCTGACCTCGCTCATCATAAGGCGCGTGCCGTTCAGCACAGCGGCGGATGAGGGCCATGCAGCAGCAAGCCAGCAGAGGGTCGAAGCCGTGTTCCAGGAGTCGGGGTCGGTGTCCAGCATGTCCATGCCGGGTATGTCGAGTCCCCTCTCGACCTGGAGCATGTTGCCGTAGAGAGGCGTCTGGCATGCGACTATCTCCTCGCGGAGGAAATGGCCGGAAGCGGGACGGCCGTTGTCATGACACCAATTGCGGATAGTTCCACAGTAGACATTCGCAAAACGGTCTCCCATAAGCTCCCAGTAGCGCTGGCGGACGATTTTCGAGGCCTCGTCGGAGCCTCCGAAAATCGCCTCGACGCGAAGCGGCTCGCCGTAGCGTTCGAGGTAGAGGGAGTCAGCTCCGGGAGTCCATGCGGCCATGGGAAGGTTCTTCTTCGTGTAGTCGGGCTCGTCAACGACGGGAACATTCTTGCGGGCGACCTCGGGTATCTGGCCTACATTGATGCCGCGATATGCGGGCCCGTCGGTGAAGAAGGCCTCGACGGAGGAGAAGAGCGGGCCGAGGTTGTCCCTCGTGCCGCTGTAAGTCAGGTCGGTAAAGATCTGGAGAGCTCTCGGGCTGCCGGGATCGGGATAGCGGCGGGCTGCTCCGTAATTGTTCGTCGCATGGGTGTATTCGTACGAGTCACGGACATAATACTGCTCACCTTCGGGGAGAGTCTCATCGTAGACTATCTCCTTCGCCTCGACGGTCGGATCGGCCTCCAGGACCCTTCCGCCCGCTCCGAGGCTCGGGTAGCCGGCCTCGTCGTATATCCATACGCGGAGGCCCTCCTCGCCGGCGCGGGAGACGACCTTCCTAAGGTGTTCCCAGCCGGCCTCGTCCTTGAGGTAACCGGGACCTGAGAAGTTCGTAACTATGCCTCCGAGGCCGCAGGAATCGGCAAATATGTCAAGCTGGTCGAGTCCTTCGGGATTGGTGTCGAGATTGACATGATGGGCCATCTTCAGGGGACGGTACTCGACTCCGGGATTTTCGAAGGAGGCCTTCCATGAAGAAGGAAGAGAGCTGCATGAAGCAAGCAGTGGAAGTATAAGCGAAACTGTAATGAATCTTCTCATATTTTAGAGTTTGATTGTGTTATGGCCGGATTTGAGTGCGGTTTCAGTGCCGTCAGGAGCTACGAAGACAGCGGTGGTTCCGACAGGTATGTCAATGTCGAAGCGGTAGGTTCCGTTCGCAAGATGCTTCCATCCGGAACAGATCATACCGCGGTTGCTCTTATAGGATGCGCGGATCCAGTCGAGCCCTTCGGGAGTGTGGGGACGGATTATTATGTTCTCGAAACCGGGCTTTTCGGGGTCGTAGTTGATGCCGGCGAGGTCATTGACGTACCATGCGGTGACATCACCGAGGAATACATGGTCGAGGGAAGCGTCCTTGAAGGTAGGATCGAGGGCCCAGGTCTCGGGAAGCGAGGTAAGGCCGAGCTTGATCCACCATCCCCATGAGGGGGCTTCCTCTTTGGTAGCCATGGTGTAAGCCGTCTGGACGTGGCCATATTTGGTCAGCATCCTGAGGCACATCTTCGAGCCGACGGAGCCGAACTCGAGAAGGCCGTTGTTGGCTGTGACCATGTCGTTCAGGGCGTCGGCAACAGCCTGCTCGTCGCCCTCGGGAACGATTCCGAGATAGAGGGCCATGCCCTGGGCAGCCATAGTGCCGCCGGCGTAGGTATGGGTCTCAGGATCATAGTACTTGGCATTGATGGCCTCGCGTATCTTGGCGGCCTTGGCGAGATAGGGCTCGGCGTCGCGGCCTGTGAGGCCCGCGAACTTCGCCATCATCATATAATCATTATAGTAGAAGCAGGGAGTCGAATAGTGGGTGTCGGTCGGGACCTTGTAGTATACCCAGTCGCCGATGCCGTAGGTCGGGAGACCGTCCTCTTCCTCGCGTGTCTCGAGATAGGCAAGGTACTTCTCATATACGGGCCATATCGAATCCACCCAGCCGAGGTCGCCCGTGTAGTTGTAGAGCATGTTGGGGATCATCCAGATGGCTGCATCCCAAACAGGGCCGATCCAGTCGCCGGAACCGGTGCCGCCGAAGCCCCAGCCCCAGTCGGGGATGATGCCGGAGATAGTTCCGTCGGGACGCTGGTTGTCGATGACGTCACTGACGAACTTGCGGAAATAGGACTCCATGTCGAAGTTGAGAAGGCCTATTTCGGTCGAGAGGTTGTTGTCGGCGGTCCAGCCGTTCTTCTCGCGGTGGGGGCAGTCGGTGATGATGGAGTGGAAGTTGTTCTTGTAGGTGCGGCGGGTCATCTCCCATATCTTGTTGAAGATGGGCTCGGAGGACTCCATCGTTCCAACAGAAGGAACGAGAGTATGGATGTAGTTGGCCTTGAGGCTGTTGCGGTCAAGCTTCACGGGAGCGGAGGTCTTCACCTCGACGTAGCGGAAACCGTGGTAGCCGAAGGAAGGGGTCCAGGTCTCACGGCCCTCTCCGGAGAGATAGTAGGTGTCGGTCTGGAAGTCGTAGTCCTCCATCCATTTGTGGTAGCAGGCAATGTTGCCCATCTCCATGCGGCCGTTGTCGCGCATGATCTCGCCATGGGTGATGTCGATCCTCGTGCCGGCTTCGCCTTCGACGCTCATCGTTACAAGACCGGCGATGTTGACGCCGAAATCATATACATAGAGGCTGTCGCCGAAGCTCCAGAAATCGACGGCGTCGTAGGTCTTCTCGATGCCGATACGGGGCATAGTCTGGGCGGTAAGCTTCACACAGGGGTCGATCTCGACGGCGTTGCTCCAGGCGGAATCGTCGAAGCCGGCCTCGTTCCATCCCTTTATTTCCTTGCGGGCGTCATAGATGTCGCCGGTATAGATGCAGTTGGAGACGTACGGGCCGTCGGCAGTAGTCTTCCAGGAAGCGTCGGTCGGGATCACCTCGGCCGTTCCATCCATATAATTGATATGGAGCTCGGCGAAGAAACGGGCCCTTCCGCGCCAGGGAGCCTTCTCGAAGCCCCAGGTTCCGACGGGCTGGATTTCGTTGTAGAAACCGTTGCCGAGTACAGCGGAAAGCACATTTTCGCCGCCTTTGAGTTTTACGTCATACGCGACATATAGGCTTCTGTCGGCATAGTCCGTATAGCCCGGGTTGAGGGCGCAGTCGGTAACGTCGGCGCCGTTGAGAGCGACCTTGGCGTACGCCGCAGCGCTATAGTAGAGGCGGGCGTTGAGAACGGGTTTTTCGATATTGAAGCTCTTCCTCATCATCGGGGCGCGGTAGTCGTCCTTGTCGATTCCGTCATCGATCCAGCTGGCGGTCCAGTCTTCGGCGTTAAGGGCGCCGGTGGCAAAATGGGCGACGGGAGAATTGTATTCTATCGAGCCGTCGGCATTCCAGGCTGTGACCTTCCAGAAGTAGTCCTTGAAGCTCTCGAGGTTTTCGACGAGATTGCCGGCCTCGAGTTCGGCCTCGCTCAGGGCTATCTTTACCTTCGAGCCGGCCTCCACGAAGGAGAGGTCGCACTTGTCGGAATAGGCCCAGGTAAAGCGGGGGGAAGGGTTTTCGACGTTGAGGGGCTCATCCACGCCCTCACATTTCATGTTATAGATTTCAGCTGCGGGTCTGCAGCCGGCAAGGGCGCAAAGAAGCGCCAGAGAAGAGAGAATTTTACGTATCATCAATGGTGTTTTTATTGCAACCTACAAATATAGCCATTTTAGAGATGATTTCCGTAAAAAATTCCGCCTATAAAAATATATTTATTTTTACGGGGAATTGTTGTTATCTTTGTATTTTGTAACCTTTCAAACGATTATGGCATCAGACAAAATCATACTTACCGGTGACCGCCCGACAGGCCGTCTCCACATCGGCCACTACGTTGGCTCGCTCCGCCGCCGCGTCGAACTCCAGAACGAAGGAGACTACAAGAAAATGTTTGTCTTCATCGCTGACGCCCAGGCTCTTACAGACAATATCGAAAATCCCGAGAAGGTACGTCAGAACGTCATAGAAGTAGCCCTCGACTACCTCTCAGTAGGTCTCGACCCCGAGAAGATAACTATCTTCATCCAGTCCCAGGTACCCGAGCTTACCGAGCTCAGCTTCTACTACATGGACCTTGTCACTGTATCCCGTCTCCAGAGGAACCCTACCGTAAAGACCGAGATCGCGATGAGGAATTTCGAAGCCTCTATCCCTGTCGGCTTCTTTACCTACCCGATTTCCCAGGCAGCTGACATAACCGCCTTCAAGGCCACCACAGTCCCGGTCGGAGAAGACCAGCTCCCGATGCTCGAGCAGGCCCGCGAGATAGTCCGCAAGTTCAACTCCATATACGGCGAGACCCTCGTCGAGGCCGAGGCCCTTCTGCCTTCCAACGCCGCCTGCATGCGTCTTCCCGGCACCGACGGCAAGGCCAAGATGAGCAAGTCCCTCGGCAACTGCATCTACCTCTCCGACTCCTCCGAGGAGCTCTGGAACAAGGTCAAGGGCATGCACACCGACCCTCTCCACCTCCAGGTAAGCGACCCCGGCCATATCGAGGGCAACTGCGTCTTCATCTACCTCGACGCCTTCTGCCGTCCCGAGCATTTCGCCAAGTTCCGTGACGCCTTCATCGGAAAGAAAGTCTCCTTCGAGTTCAACTCCCTCGACGAGCTCAAGGCGAAGTACCAGGAAGGCGGCCTCGGCGACATGATGATAAAGAAATTCCTCTACGAGATCCTCGAGGACACCCTCGGCCCCATCCGCGAGAGGAGGAAGAAATACGAGCAGGACATCCCCGCCGTCTACGAGATGCTCCGCAAGGGTTGCGAAGAGGCACGCAAGGCGGCCGGCGAGACCCTCGACGAGGTCCGCCGCGCGATGAAGATCACCTACTTCGACGACGAGGAGCTTATCAAGGAACAATCGGAAAGATTCGCCTCAAAATAAAATAATATGGTCCAGGTATACTGCAAGAACACGGGTACATCCAAATCCGTCACCGAAGGAACAACCCTTTACGACATTGCGAAGGAGTTCGACTTCAACAAACCTTACGACATTCTCTGCGCCAAGGTCAACAACGTGATCGAAGGCCTCAAGTTCAAGGTATACAACTCCCGTGACGTGGAGTTCCTGGACTACCGCAACTACGGCGGACGCTCCGCCTATTGCCGCTCTCTGAGCTTCCTTCTCTTCAAGGCTGTCCATGACTGCTTCGAAGGTGCCGTCCTCACGATGAGAAGGCCTATTTCCAAGGGCTTCTTCTGCAGCGTCGAAAAAGCTGACGGCTCCGGCCTTGCCGAGGGCGACCTCGAAAGGATCATCGCGAGGATGAAGGAACTCGTCGCCAAGGACGCTCCCTTCGGACGCCGCGAGGCGAGGATCGAGGACGCGATAGAACTCTTCCGCGGCCTCGGCTACGAAGACGTCGTCGCCATTCTCGAGACAACAGGCAAGGTATACGTCAACTACTACACCCTCGAAGGGACTCCCGACTACTATTACGACTGTCTCGTCCCCTCGACGGGATACCTCAAGGTATGGGACCTCTCGGAATACTGCGGCGGCCTTCTGCTCCGCGTCCCGAGCCGCCACCATCCCGAGGAGGTCGTTCCCCTTCTCGACCAGCCCAAGACCTTCGAGGTCTTCCATGAGTCCCTCCGCTGGAACAGGACAATGCAGCTGAAGCACGTCGGCGACGTGAACAAGGCGATCCTGGGCGGCCATGCCCGCCAGCTCATCCAGCACTCCGAGGCGCTCCACGAGAAGAAGATAGTCCAAATGGCCGAGGAGATCGAGCGCCGCTACAACGACAAGGACAATCCCTGCCGCATAGTCCTCATAACCGGTCCCTCCTCGAGCGGAAAGTCGACCGTATGCCGCCGTCTCGCTATCCAGCTCGCCGCCTGCGGCCTCTCGCCCTGCTTCTTCTCGACTGACGACTACTTCGTCAACCGCGTGGACACTCCCCTCAACCCCGACGGCAGCTACGACTTCGACGGTTTCGAGACAGTAGACCACAGGATGCTCGAAAAGGACGTGAACAGGCTTCTCGCCGGCGAGGAGGTTGAGATTCCCTTCTACAATTTCGTGACCGGCCTTCGCGAGTACAACGGTCACAGGATAAAGCTCGGCCCCGGCAAGATACTCCTCATCGAAGGCATCCACGCCCTCAACCCGGGACTTATCCCCTCCGTGCCGAAAAGCGCGACCTACAGGATATTCATCAACACGATAACCTCCTCCTCTCTCGACAACCACAACTGCATCCCGACGAGCGACAACCGCCTTCTGAGGAGGATAGTCCGCGACGCGAACATGGGCTCCTTCACAGCCCGCGAGTCGATAACAAACTGGCCCAACGTGCGCCGCTCCGAGGTCAAGTGGATCTATCCCTACCAGGAGACCGCCGACGCCCTCTTCAACTCGACCTATCTCGTCGAGTTCGCAGTCCTCAGGAACCACGCCGAGCAGATACTCGGCACAGTTCCAAGAAACTGTCCCGAGTACAGCGAGGCCAGCCGCCTCCTGAAGTTCCTCCACTACTTCACCCCCGTGTCTGACAAGGAAGTCCCCTCCACTTCCCTCCTCCGCGAGTTCATCAGCCCCCGCTAGGCCGTCCATCCCGGCCCCTCAAAGCTTTTCCCCAGGAATTGGAACGAAATCAGCAATTTCGTTCCAGAATCGATGTATTTCCGCGAAATTGGAATGAAATCGAAGAAAACGTTCCAGAATCATTGAACAGGGACTGCCA
>JAKSJS010000085.1 GCA_024398155.1 Bacteroidales bacterium
GGCGCGTAGGTAGTGGGGGAGGTCGCGGCCGTGGCCCGTGTTGTCCAGCTCTCGGCAGGAAGGCTCTCGGCGGCATAGATCAGCCATTTGCCTGTGTATTGGGTGATGGGGGAGAGAGTCGCGGTCTCGCCGGCTTTGATCTTTATGGGATCGATATGGTAGTTGCGGGAGTATCCGCCACCGAAACGGAAGGCCTTGACAATGCCGTTCTTGAAGTCAAGGTCGAAGAGGTCTACAGCAGTCTCGCTGTAATCTCCATAGGTACGGCTCTTGGGACCGAAGAAGTCTCCTAGGGCCTGCCAGGGATTGGCGCTGGTGACCTGGACGTGGAGGACACCGTTCTCGAAGGTCTCGCCGTCCTTGTGGCAGTGGCCTGTGACGACCATCTTGACCTTGTCAGCGTGGGCATTGATGTATGCGCGGACCTCCTTGAGGTTGCCGTAGTCGGAGATGCTGATCTTGTTGAGGCCCTGGTGGACGAATACGACGGCATGCCATCCTTCGGGCATGCTCTCGATCGAGGACTTGAGCCATGCCTGGCAGTCGGCGTTGTGCTGCATGGCGATGCCGTATCTTACCTCCGGGTTGAAGTCGTCAGAAGAGTAGGGGTCGAGCACGATGTAGCGTATCTTGGCGGAAGCCTTCTCGAAATAGTAGTTGCAGGTTCCGTTGCCCATCTCGACATACTCGGCGCCTTTTGAGAAGTCCATTATCTGTTTGTAGACGAACTTCTGGCCGTAGGTCCATCCTTTGACGGAGGTGCTGGTCGATCCGGTCGTAATCTCGTGGTTGCCGCGGACGGCGAAGAAGTGGGACTTGTGATTGTTCGTTGCGGTCACGCACTCCTTGAACCTCTCGATGCTCTGGTCTACATGGTCCTTGGTCTGGCACTGGGAGGTCGTCATAACGTAGTCACCTCCGAAGACGACCTTGTCGGTCGGGATGTAGGTGAGGATGTCGTTGATTACACCGTGGGTCGAATAATCCTTGTTGCACTCGGTATGCTGGTCGGCGAAGTATATGAAGTGGTCGGCCTCAGGGTCGGTGCTCATTCTCGAGACGAAGGTCTTGTAGGGCTCTATGAGCTTGATCTCGGGAGTTGAAGGGGTGTCAGGTTTTGAGCTGGGCGTACAGGCGGCTAGCGCAAGTACGCCGGCGAAAATCATAAGTGAAAGCTTCATAAATATTGGAATATGATATGTGTTCTTCAATGGTTTGCAAAGATAGTCAAATATCCGTTCCCGCTCCAAAACTATTTCTTAGCGGGGCTTCCGGTGTAGGCTCCAATGAAGAGTATAGCGGAGGAGGTCGTCTCACGGATAGCGAAGATGAAGGGATGGTCGGCGATGAACAGGGTCTCCATCGAGGGACCGGCTGAAGTGCATTTCTCGAAGCCGATCTCTGTTATCGCGGCGGCTTCGGCGCCTTTCTCGTCCATGCTGAAGACGGCCCTCTGGACCACTTCGGAGATCTTAAGGTCTATCTTGCTGATCTTGGAGAAGGTCGCATAGTCAGTGAAGGCCTGGATTATGCCCATATCGGCAAGGACGCCGTTGAGCTTGATCTTGTTGTCCATCTTGAACTTGGGGATACGGAGGACGACTTCGTTGAGGTAGGCTTTGCCGACAAGGCTCTGCCACTCTTCCGCGTCGAGTTTTTCAACATAGGCGGCGAAGTCGAGCCCGGTACGGGGAAGGATGACGTCGAGTTCGTAGGCCGAGTTGCCGAAAGGCAGGGCCACGAACTGGGCACGGTCGTTCTCGCTGTATCTGAACTCCCTCGTTATGCGCATCATGTCGACGGAGCCGGTCTTGCCGTCAATCGAGGTAAAGGGCTCCTTGTGCGTCTGGTCGGGGTTGAATTCATTGGCCCATATGCCTTTGAAGTAGAGGGCGTTTATGAGCATCATCTCAATCCTGGGATCTATCTGGTCGAGCATGTCGGGAATCAGCCCGTGGGTATTGTCGCTGCACCATTTGTTGATCTTCGCGACGGCCTCTTCCTGGGAGAAGTCGAGTTCCTCGCATCCGGCCTTGTACTCCTTTCCGAGTGTCGAGATGAACTGAGGATAGAGTTCGAAGCCTTTCTTGACCCATATGGAGTTGGCAATCTCGAACTTGGTCGAAGTGTCCACTTTTGCAAGGCCTTCTATGAGGGCGTTGTAGAGGGAATTCACCTCCTCGATAGTCTTGCCCTCGTATCCTATGGCCTTCGCGATCTCGTCGTAAGTCACTCCTGTCGCGCCGTTGAGCGCCATGCTGAAGGCGGCCTGGAGGCTAAGGGGCGAGACGAAAACGTCCGTTCCGTCGAATACGTTACGGAAGAAGTCGAAGTTGAACTCCTCTCCGGCGGCGAGCACGTCGCTCTGGGCCTTTGTGAGGGTTATGTCGACTCTCTCGGGTATATCGACCTTTCCGGCGGGAACGAACTTGTCGCAGCTGGATGACATAAGGGCAATCGCGGATACTATGAGAGAAAATACTAGATGTTTCATAATTACACAGATAAAGCTTACCGCGAAGGTAGTGAAAATATATTAAAATGTTCTGCTTGACATCAAAATGATGCAAGCAGAACAAATTCGATATCAGCTTTTAAGGAAGGACTATCTCATTGAAGATATCCTTTCCATTTCCAGAAGGGCTGTAATTGTGTAATATTGGCAGTTGATCCAGAAATCGGTCGTATATCCTGATTGGATAGTGGGAATCTTTCCCCATACATCCTGACACAGAACGAGATTGTCGGCCAATGCTTTGGCTTTCTGGTAGAAAAGCTCGTCGCCCGTCTCCTCGTATGCACGCGCCATGGCAAGCATTATGTTCGCGCTGCTGGCGTCTATCGGGGAGTAGTAGCGGAACTGCTCATCCGTGCCCTTGAATTTGACCGGCTCGTTCTTATATTGCTCGTATCCGCAGGGAGTGTTGATGCTCTTGAGGCCATTGCTGCTCGGAAGCGCATCCCAATAGACGAACTGGTCTTCGCAGAAACGTATCAGGTCGATGGCGTCCTCGAATTCTTCGGCAGTCCTGTCTTCCTTTCCAAGGAGATACATTGCGTACGGGGCGGCTGACCAATGAGTTAGATTCTGGTGACTCTCGACATCGATGGTCGTATCTTCGAACTGGCCGGTGAGGTCAAAGGTCTTCATGGGAACAGCCTTCATCCAAGCTTCGCATTTGAGGAGCATGCCGTCGAATTCGTGGATGCCGAACTCGTTCTGGAAGCGCAGGATGAGTGATATGATGGGATAGGGCAGTCCCTTGGCCTCGCTGACGCCTGTGCCGTCATCCCAATGGAGTTTGATGGGGAAGGAGCCATCCTCTCCCTGAAGTCTGCCGTAAGTCCTTGTAATCGCGACAGCCCTGTCAAGGAATTCCTGTTCGTCTGTCAGTTTGTAGAGGTTGAGGCATGCTTCTGCGAATTTTGAGGCCTCCATGGTCATCGTGGTGCCAAAATTCTCCTCGTTCGCGCTGGCAATGAGGCCGCCGTAGTATGTCGGCGCAAAAAAGGCCAGCGGCTCATTTTCCCCTTTACTTATGGAAACGAGGAAACTGTAGCATTTACGGCATATCTCCTCACATTCCTCACGATACTGCGGCATCATCCGGGCGAGCATGCTCTCGTTGTTGATAACAGCGCTCACCAGCTTTGCCGGGTAAGTGTAGAGGAAATAGCTCATGTCCGGGGTGGACTGGGTGAGCCAGGACTGGACCTGCGGCATTCTGTGTACATAGAGAATGGCATACTTCACTGCTTCGGAATATGACCTCGGGGCCTCACAATAAGGGCCGTCAAACGGGAAGTCGCGAAGGAACTCTCTTTCGAACAGGACAGTCGCGCTTCCGTCTGCCATCAAGGCCTCAACCACGAGTCTGACATTCCCCACAGGGATCTCATCCCAGACGGGAGAAAGGGGAGAATACGGTGTATCAGCATTGAAGGACAGACTGAAGCCCTCCCCGTCCTTGGGGGTAACAGTGAAGCGGTAGGACACTGCACCTTCGACTGGCGCGATGTCGAAAGCGGGAGCGTATATGAATTTAAGGGAGAATCTGTTCCAATAGCCGTTCTTTCCTTCATATCCCGGCCGTATCGGTTCCAGATATTCCTCCATCGCCTGCCTGTTCAGTTTTTCCATTTTCCCGTTGGAGCTGCAACCGCTGAGAATGGAAGCCAGGCATACAAACAATACAAATATTCTTTTCATATCTTTTGTCTACTCCGTTACTTTGCTTAGTTCAGAATTGAATTCCCTCATCATGCCGAACACCATTCTCGCGTCTGCACTCTTCGGCCTGAAGCTGGCTTCTGTATCGCCAGCATAGCTGAAGTTCCATATGAGCGAGAGCTGGATCTTGTTGTCGAGGAACGACTGGTAGCGGGTCCTGACAAGGAGTGAATCAGCTCCGCTCGACTTCGGACCGGTGAATTCGCCGATATAATATGCCTTTCCGATTTTTGCGGAAGCGGCCTTGCTTGAGGCGACGGTCTGATCCATGTCGAGACCTCCCTTGTCGGCAAATACTCGTTTTTCTCCATATATATGTTCGGAAACGGCATCCATGGGAGAGGGATGGAAAATGCTGAGTATCTGCAGGAACTGGTCATAAGTGTCGGTATTCCAGTTCCCGGCTTTCAGAAGGTGGAACTGGGAGTTCCTCATTACGCTGTTACCGGAGGATATCATTCTCTTCTGTTCATCAGTTTCAGCGACTGCCTCGGCGAAGCCCTTCATCGCAATGGAAGCCTGGTCGGCGGATATGAAATTCGGATCCGTCTCTGCCTTCAGGTCACATCCGAGGTTGAGCTCGTTGCCGAATTCCCATGCGAAGATGGACTTGTGTCTCTTCAGTACCGATACCACCTCCTTGGTGTATTCGACCATATGCTGATAGGTCTTGCTGTTTACATCTCCGAAAGCCGACAGGGGCTCTTCGATGCCAGGGTATTCGTTGATATGAGACGGGTTCCAGAAGAATGAAGGTATGAGACCAATCTGAGCATTGTCGGCCCAGGTCGCAAGGGAATCAAGATTCTTGAGGTATTCATCCTTCTGGTTGAACCAGACCTTATATCCGCTCGCAGAGAAAGGGGACGCGCTGAATCTGCATACCGGAACGGATCCCTCCTTCATCTTCGCGATGGTCAGTTTCGCGTTGTTCCGGAGGAACCGCGTCTCGACTATCATCTGGGTGAAAAGGCTGAAGTTGTTGACTCCGGTAACGTACAGGAGCTTGTCGGCAAGGTACATGCGCGGCTGTCCTGGACCCATTCCCTTGACCTGGATTCCATACTCACCATTGTAGTCCTCGCTCCAGTATTCCTTGAGGGCATCCATTCTCCACTCTCCTGTCTCCTCGTCCCGGGTGCCCCAATATGCCTTGTCTGTTTCCCAGGGCTCGGGGCCTACAGGGGGCTTTTCCGTACATGCCACACAAAGTATGGCCAGTGTTAAAGTAACGTATCTTAAACTGTTCATTATTCTGATTCATTTTGGCCGGAGGCCATTATGGAATTGAACTCCCTCATGAGGCCGAACGCAAGTCCGGACTCTTCCGTATCCGGATAGAATGAGTCGGGAGCGTTGCTGTCGACGCTGAAATTCCACATCATCGAAAGCTGGATATCAGCGGCATAAAAGAGTTCATGATATTCACGCAGCAGGAGGGAGTCTGCTCCCTGAAGGGCAGGTCCTGAAAATTCGCCTATGTAATAAGCTTTCCCGATTTCGCCTGCGGCCTTTCTGGACGTCGCGAACTGTTCTCTTTTCGAGAGGGTGCCCCTGTCCGAAAAGGTGCGGGGCTCGCCATATATGTGCTCCGACATTCCCCTCATGGGAAGAGGCGTCATGATGGACGATATCTTTTTGTACTCTTCATAGCTGTCGCAATCGGTCTCACCATTCATCAAATGGTATTGGGGATCGCGCATGATGCTGTGACCGGTACCGACCATCCTCCTTGCGGGATCTGTTGCCATTACCTTTTCTGCGAATGCCGACAAAGCGTTTTCCACATCCCTCGCGCCTATGAAGTCGGGGCTGCTCTGGGCATGATGGTCGGTCCCGAGATTGAGCTCGTTTCCGAATTCCCAGAAGAACAGGGATTTATGACGGGACAGAACGGACACGACATCATCAGTATATTTCAGCATGTAGGCGAATGTCCTGCTGGACCTGTCGCCCCACAGACGGAGCGGTTCACCATAGTATTCGCTGACCGGGGTTGGATTCCAGAATATTGAGGCGACAAGTCCTACATGGAGGGAATCGGCTATTGAAGCAATCGAATCCAGAGCGGAAAGATAATCATCGTGCTCCCGGATATAATACTGAAGCTTGTCCAAAGTGAAGGGACCTGCGCTGAAACGCGCAACAGGGACTTCTTCCTTTGCCATATATTCCAGTGCCTCACGGGCCTTTTCTATCGGGAAACCGTCCTCGATACATTGAAGGAAAAGACTGTAACAGTTGACTCCTGTCATGTGAACTTCTTCTCCGGCCAGGGTCATGGCCGGAATCCCGGTCGTGTCGACCTGGATTCCAAGGGGACCCTCATACCTGTCGGACCAGTATTCTGCAAGATAATCTCCGCCGGCGCAGGAGACCAGCGCCAGTACGGAGATTATCGCGGACAATATCTTTCTGCTCAGCATCAGTAGACTTTCTGACAACGGACAGGACGTCCTGCCGCCTGTGAATACGTCGTGTTCCAAGGACCTTTGACGTTAGTGTTGGTACCGTCGAAGTAGTATCCCTGGTTTCCACTGTTCTCGCCGCATGATGCCCAGATATAGGTGGCGGCGCCGTCATTGCAGATGCCGGCTCCTGACTGATATATCCATCCTTCCTTGGGGAATTTGTATTCTGTCCCGTTGTTGACAACGATGGAACCGTCGGAGATTGTAAGAGAGCCGGCCATGAACATGCAGGCTGCATCGTGAGGGCGGAATACCATGTATCCTGCAGGGCAGGGGTCATACATTGTCTTGAAGACGGCGGGAACGTTGTAGACATCGAAAGAATCCGGGCCCCAGGTCTTGGAGTGGTGGGATGCAGTCGAGCTCCAGGGAGCCTGGTCGCTGTCACCGCTTATTCCGATGAATGTCTGAGGATGGGCAACGGAATAGGCAACTGTCTGGGCGGCTGCGGCAGTCTTGGCATCAAAACCGAGATTGGCGTCAATTACTCCTCCGGTGAAAACGAAGGGGTCCTTGCGGCCGTACTGATAGTAGAAACTTCTCGAGAGGTTGCCGTCAGTTCCGACTGCACCGAGGTTGCGGTCGAGAAGGGTGACGGAGGTTGTGGCGGGAGCTGCGCCCCAGTAGTTGTTGGCGTTTGAATTGATGCCGGTAATCTCACCGACAGTGTCAATCCATATGTGCCAGCTCCATATTATGGCTCCATCAGCATCCTTTGCGGCAATTACGGCATTGGCCTGAAGCGCATTGACGGTGAAGTAGATCTTTCCTCCTTCGTAGCGGACGTCAGAAACGACATTCTCCTTGTCAGCCCAAAGAAGTGATGCGGAATCAGGTGCAAGTGTAGAGGACGTGTGATACCACCCATCCCTGCGTCCGCCTTCTCCTATGCCCATGACTGTGGCATTGAAGCAGTAGGAACCTGTTTCATAGACTATGTAGCAGTTTGATGTCTCCTCAGCGCTGAGGTCAGTAGGAAGGACAACCTTGGGAGCCTTTACGGTAACGGGTTTTACCTTGCCGGCCTTGAAGGCGATGTCACCGGAAGCGGTGAGTTCACCGGCCTCACCGTTGATCGTGTAGGCGAGCTTGGAACCGCTGGCAACAGTTACAGGAGCGATGGGAGCATAGAAGGTAGCGCTCTCACCGGCAGCGATGGAAACGGCCTCGGCGGCAGTGAAGGTTATCGTTTTGACTGCGCTTTCAGCGGCAGTGTAGGTGATGGCGTCAAGATCGGAGGCGTTTACGGTGAAGGCACCGGCAACGGCTACGGGGAAGGTGAGGGCGATTTCGCTGACTTCGTAAGCGGCCTCATTCTCATTCTTGACAGTGAGGGCGATAGCGGAAGCGAGCTGCTTCATGGTGATGGCAACAGCCTCATCCTTTGCTACGTCGGCGACAGCACCGATGAGGGGAACGTTTTCGCCGGCGAGGGCGGGAGCGGTAGCGAGAGCAGCGGTGGCACCACCTACATTGAGGGCGAGAGCGGAGAGGTCAGTGTTGGCCTCGGCGTAAGGGTAAACAGCAATCCAGCTGTAGGAATCGGCCTCGAGGGGAGAGATAGTGCCGGTGAAGGTACCGTCAGCAAGACCGGCCTCGTCGATGGCGAAGGCGCTCTGGGCAGCGAAGGCACCGTCCTTGGGGGCGTTGAAGATGTTGATCTCGTCGCCGGCGACCCATTTCGTTGAGTAACCGTCAGCGACAGTCTTG
>JAKSJS010000086.1 GCA_024398155.1 Bacteroidales bacterium
TCAAGGAGAACAAGAAAACAATCACCTATGCAGCCGCTGCCGTAGTTGTAGTGGCTCTCGCAATCTTCCTTTACGTAAAGTTCGGTTATGCTCCCAAGGTAGCTGAAGCTCTCGAGACCGCTTATCCCGCCGAGGCCCAGTTCCAGGCCGGCAACTTCGAGACCGCCCTCAACGGTGACGGCTCAAGCGTCATCGGTTTCGCCGACATCATCGACGAGTACGGCACAAAAGCCGGCAAGGCCGTCTATTTCTATGCCGGAGTATGCGAGTACCAGCTCGGCAACTTCGAGGATGCCATCACCTACCTCAAGAAGTATAACGGCAAGGACGCCATCCTCGCCGGCCGCGCCCTCGCCTGCACCGGAGACGCCTATGTGTCCCTCGAGGACTATGAGACCGCTCTCGGTTATTATGTAAAGGCTGCAAAGAAGAGCAATAACAGCTTCTCCGCCGCTTACCTTCTCAAGGCCGGTGAGGTCTGCGAGGCTCTCGGCCGCAATGACGAGGCTCTCTCCTACTACAAGGAGATCAAGAACGAGTACGCCGGCAGCTATGAGGCTTACGAAATCGACAAGTACATCTCAAGAATGGAGGTTAAATAATTATGGGAAGAGCATTTGAGTTCCGCAAAGAAAGAAAGTTCAAACGTTGGGGCCACATGGCCAAGACCTTTACCAAGATCGGTAAGGAAATCACTATTGCAGTAAAACAGGGCGGTCCCGATGTTACCGGCAACCCCCGCCTCAGAGCCCTCCTCCAGACCGCTCGCTCCGAGAATATGCCCAAGGACAACATCGAGAGGGCAATAAAGAGAGCTTCCGAGAAGGACCAGGCCGATTACAAGGAGGTTATCCTTGAAGGCCGTGCTCCTCATGGAATCGCCGTTCTCGTAGAGACTGCGACTGACAACAACAACCGTACTGTAGCCAATGTCCGTTCCTACTTCACAAAGTTCGGCGGCAGCCTTGGAACTTCCGGTTCCGTTGACTACATGTTCGACCGCAAGAGCGTGTTCCGCTTCAAATCCGCCAATCCCTATGACCTCGAGGAACTCGAGCTCGATATGATCGACTACGGCGTAGAGGAGATCTTCGAAGAGGAGGATGAGGACGAGAACAAGGTAATCTGTGTATACGGCGACTTTACTGCCTTCAACCAGATCCAGAAATACATCGAGGACAACGGCTACGAGCTCGTTTCCGCCGAGTTCACCCGTCTCCCCAACACCGACCTCGTGGAGCTTACTGCCGAGGAGAGGGAAGGAGTCGACAAACTCATCGAGAAGATTGAGGAGGACGATGACGTCCAGAATGTCTACACCAACCTCAAACCCGCTGAAGAATAATCAGATACTTCAGTAATAGAATGAGCGGCCCGGACTCCGGGCCGCTCATTCTATTTATGTATCAGACACATTAGATCTCAACGCATTTCTCGGCGCCGCAGAGCATCACGCGGCCGGGATAGCGGTCGCAGATGGAGGTGTTGTGGGTGACCATCACAACGGCTGTGTTCTGCTCTTTGTTGATAGCCGAGAGCAGGTCCATGATGCCGGTTGCCGTGTCGTCGTCGAGGTTGCCTGTCGGCTCGTCGGCGATTATCACTTCAGGGCTGTTGAGAAGGGCGCGGGCGATGGCGATTCGCTGCTGCTCTCCGCCGGAGAGCTGGAAGGGCATCTTGTCGATTTTCGCGCCCATCCCGACGGACTTCAGGACTTCTTCTATCCGGCTGTCTATCTTTGCCTTATCCTCCCATCCTGTGGCTTTGAGAACGAAGCTCAGGTTGTCTCTTACGGAGCGGTCCATAAGGAGCTGGAAGTCCTGGAAGACGACGCCCATCTTCCTCCTCAGGAAGGGGATTTCCTTCGATTTTATCGTTGCAAGGTCGTAGCCGCAGACGACGGCGCGGCCGCCGCCGAGGCTGTTCTCGGCTATGATGGTCCTTATTACCGAGCTCTTGCCGGTTCCGACCTTTCCGACTATGTAGACGAAGTCGCCGGGGGCGACGCTCATGTTCATGCCGAAAATGACTTTGGTTTCGCCGTTCAAAATGTCGGCATTCTCGAAGAGAATGAGGTTTTCTTTGCTTTTGTTGTCGTTTTCCATGTAAAAATCCTATCTGGAACGCAAATATACGGGAAATTTGGCTATTTTTGTAAGTTATTAAGTTTATTAAGACAAAGTTTGCTCCAATAGATATGAAAACAAGAGTCAAATACTGCCTTCCTGTCCTCGCAATCGCGCTGACGCTCGCGCAGCCCGCGCCCGCGGCGGACGGGAGCGCCCGCCTCTCGCGCAGCCGCGAATTCGCCGCTGCGAAAGAGCTTTTCAACAACGGAATGTTCCAGAAAGCCCGCGAGAACTTCGAGGACCTCGACGTCGCCTTTCCCGATGTCATGACCAAGGGATATGCGGTCCTTTGCGGCATCAACCTCAAGAGTGAGAACTACCGCGCCGAGATGGAGTCCTATCTCTCGACCTATCCCTATTCGATCCTCCTTCCCCAGATGCGCTATGCCTATGGTCTCAATCTTTTCGATGACGGAGACTATGCGACTGCAAAGGAGCAGTTCGAGCAGATCACCGAGAAGGACCTTCCCCGCCGCGAGAGGCTGACCTACAACTTCAAGAAGGCCTACTGCTGCTTCGAGTGCGGCGACTACCGTACCGCAAGGCGCCTCTTCACCCAGGTCGAGGCCAGCGGCTCTGCCGACTACGCCGCCCCTTCGCGCTATTCCCTCGGCTACATCGCATACTACCGTCACCATTTCGATACGGCTTATGAGTGGTTCGAGAAAGCTGCCAAGGATCCCCGCTTCAAGGAGATTTCGGCCTACTACATGCTCGAGTGCCGCTTCATGCTCAAGGATTACGATTATGTGATCGCCAACGGAACCGAAGCGATGAGCATCGTTCCCGAAGACCGCAAGGCGAGCCTCGGACGTATGATCTCCGAGTCCTACCTCGTCAAGGGCAACACCCGCATGGCGAAGAGCTTCTATGACGAATATGTACTCCCGATAGGAGAGCCCCAGAACCGCTCCGACTACTTCTATGCCGGATCGCTCCTCTATGCCGTCGGCGACTACAAGGGCGCTGTCGACAATTTCGAGGCGATGGGGGACCGCTCCGACTCCCTGGGTCAGATAGCGAGCTACCACATGGCCCACAGCTACATCGAGCTCAAGAACAAGGTCGAGGCCATGGACGCCTTCAGGGAGGCCTCCTCCCTCACGTATGACCCCCAGATAAGGGAGGATGCGTATTACAACTACGGCAAGCTTGCCTTCGACCTCAATGAGGACTCGAGCGTATATTCGAACTACCTCAAGGAGTATCCGAACTCCGGCAGGGGAGAGCTCATCTATAGCTACATGGCGATGTCCGCCCTTCTCCATAAAGACTACGCCGGCGCTATCGAGGCCTATGACAACATCGACTATCTCGGCAGCGACATGGAGAGCAACTACGTGAAGGCCAACTACCTGCGCGCGAACGAGCTCGTGAATGCCTCCTCCTGGAGAGCTGCCGTCCAGCCCCTCAAGGTCGTGAACTACTATGCCGACAAGAAGGACCGTCTCAACCAGCTCTCCCGCTTCTGGCTCGCCGAATCGTATTTCCAGAGCGACAACATCGCCGAGGCGAAAAAGCTCTACACCGAGCTTTACAACGCCTCCGCCCTGTATGGTCGCGAGGAATACTCGCTCATCCAGCTGGGCCTGGCCTACTGCTACTACCGTGAAGGCGATTTCACCAATGCCGTGAAATGGTTCGACAAGTACATCGAGTTCGGCAAAGTAAGCTACGAGGAGACGGCGATGATCCGCAAGGCCGACTGCTACTTCCTCCGTAACGACTACGCCTCCGCAAAGGCCGCGTACGACAAGGTCCTTGACAAGTACTACAGCCCGAACGACATCTATCCCTACTACCATGCCGGTCTCTGCAGCGGACTCCTCTCGGACAATGCCTCCAAGATCAAGTATCTCTCCCATGTCCTTGATGCCGACCCTTCCTCGGTGTACTACAGCGATGCTCTATATGAGCTCGGCGTCGCCTATGCCGCCGCCAAGGACAACACCCAGGCAAAGAAATGCTTCGACCGCCTGATCCTCGAGGCCCGCGACGTCAACTATGTCGCGAAGTCCTATATCGAGCTCGCCATGATGGCCCGCAACTCCAAGGACTACGACAAGGCTCTGATGTACTACAAGACTGTCGTCGAGCAGATGCCTCTCAGCGAGCAGGCCGATGACGCCCTCCTCGCAATCGAGTCCATCTACCAGTCCCAGAACAATCCCCAGGGCTATTTCGCTTACCTCGACAGTATCGGCAAGGGAACCACAAAGACAGCCGAGCAGAAGGAGATGATGATCTTCAATGCCGCCGAACAGGTCTTCCTCGCCGGCAATTACGACAAGGCGCTTTCCGCCCTTGCCGACTATGAGAAACAGTATCCCGGCGGCCAGGCAACCGGCAAGGCCGACTACTATATTGCCGAGTGCTACCGCTTCCTCGACCAGAAGGAGAAGGCCTGCGACTTCTATTCGAAGGTTATCGACAGGGCTGACGGCGGCTCCTACACCGAGCTCGCTGTGCTGAACTTCGCCAAGCTCTCCTACGAGCTCCAGAAGTATGACGATGCTTACGGCGCCTACAAGAGACTCGGCGACACCGCAGTCATCGAAATCAACCGCTTCACGGCCCTCCAGGGCATGATGAGGAGCGCGTACAAGGCCGGACGCTATGCGGAGGCCGCGAGCGCCGCCGAGTCCGTCATGACCGACAGCCGCAGCGACAAGGACCTCATCACAGAGGCCAAATACATAGATGCCAAGAGCCTCCTCATGCGCTCCGAAAGGAAGCGCGCCCTCCAGATATTCACCGAGCTCGCCGCCAACCCCAAGACTGCGGAAGGCGCCGAGGCGGCCTATATACTTATCCAGGATGCCTTTGACAGGGGAGACTTCGAGACGGTCGAGAACAAGGTTTACGACCTTGCCGACGCGAACTCGCCCCAGGCCTACTGGCTTGCCCGTTCCTATATAGTCCTGGGCGATGCCTTTGCCGAGCAGGAGCAGTACAACAATGCCCGTACGATCTTCGAGAGCATACTCGACGGTTATACGCCCTCGTCTGCCGATGACGACATAATTTCCGATGTCAACATGAGAATCGAAGCAATCAACAGAATGTCAAACTAAGGGAGGTAATACAATGAAACGAAAACTTTTCTTCACGGCTACTGCCCTTGTCTTCTTCGCCGCCCTTTCGGCCGGCGCCCAGAACATCGATCCTACCGTTACCGTAACGAACGACTATAAAGGTTCTGTCGGTGAAAACGACAAGCCCGTGCCCGAGATGTTCGTCCCCGACTCTGTGACGAAGTTCAACATACAGTTCGACTATACGATCAATCCGAAGACCTACAGCGGCTCCTACGAGTTCAATCCCTACCTTCTCGACCTTAAGCCCAATCCTACGGAAAGCAGGGCCCGCAAGGTCTATGTCAAGGCTGGTGCCGGATACTCCCTCCGCCCGACCTTCACGGCTGTATGGTCGCCTTCATTCAAGAAGTTCCACAACCTCAAGATGAACGTCTATGCCAATCACGACTCCTATGTCGGCAAATACCGCAGCATAGGCTATGTCCTCGATCCCGAGTCGAAGAAATTCGGCAAGATCGCCGATACCGGAGCCGACAAGTACAAGGGCTACGACCTTGTGACTCGCGTCGGCCTCGACGGACGTGTGGACTTCACCCAGTCCTATCTCGCCTTTGACGCCGGCTATTACGTCCTCCATACGAAGACGGATTCCTTGGCCAAGGGCTATAATGCGGCGAAGTTCTACCTCAAGTATGCGAGCAAGGAAAGACCCCTGTACAACCTGATCTGGGACGCTGAGCTCCGCTACAATGTCGGCCGTCATGAACTCGACCATGTCGCCGACGGCTTCAACAGCTTCAACGAGCACGACTTCACGCTCAAGGCCTGTGTCGGCGCCGGAGTCGAGCGCAGGGTCAAGACTCTGTTGGACGTCGACCTCAATCTCACAGGCTATTCCGGCCTGATCCATCCCGATGACGAGGGGATGTCGGGCCTTTATGCCGGAAACATAGCCTTTACGCCGCGCGCTACGTTCCGTGACGATATCTGGGATATCTCCGCCGGTATCCGCTTCGATATTCCTCTCGCACCGTTTGACGGTTATATCAACCTCACGAGGGGCCAGTACGCCTATCCCGACATCCGCGTTGCTCTTACCGCTATCCCGAAATATCTCGGTGTATACATGAACATCCTCGGCGGAGTGAACTCCAATCCCTATTCCGAGCGGCTCGGCTCCAATCATTTCCTCTCCTACAAGAGCAGGATAGGGGACTACCTCCTCCTTGACAATACGGTGGAGAAGGTCAATGCCGCCCTCGGATTCCGCGGCCAGATAGCCTACCGTTTCCGCTATGACCTGAGCGTCGGCTATGCCAAGTATGCTTCGTCTCCTCTCGACGCATTTGCGGTATATACCCCGGCTATCGGCGCTGACGGCTTCCTGACGGCTTATGACGGCTTTACAAGAGGCATGCTCAACTGCCCTTATTCCATGTACTACATCGACTTCAAATGGGGCGTCAATGTCAAGCCTGTCGAGGTCGACGGCTTCATAAGGTGGCAGGATTCCGACATCCTCAAGAGCGGCCTCAAGGCCTTCGAGCCCGCCCGCTTCTCGGCCGGAGCCCGTGCCGAGTACAACTGGCGTCACAGAATCTTCGCCGGCCTTATGCTCGAGGGCGCAATCGCCCGCCGCGGCTACCTTACGACGATGACTGAAGATTACGTTCTGTCCGCTATTCCCGGCTATGTCAATCTCAGCGTGGATGCCCGCTACCGCATCAATCCCAAGCTGACCGTATGGCTCGAGGGATCCAACCTCTGCAACCAGGTCATCCAGCGCACTGCTTTCTATGCTGAGCGCGGCATCGATGTCCGTGCCGGAATCACTCTGAGCTTCTAAAAGTCAATTTCCCAATAGTCATATCTCTGACGGCGGCCCCGGCGGGCTGCCGTCAGTTTTTTTATTTTCTATGTTGGCCGTTTCCGATATTTTTGCTATATTTGTGGGCTTTTGTGCGCGCGTGCGTGCGCTATGCGCGTACAAGAAAGCGTAAATCATTGATTAGAAAATAAATACAAAATAAAATGGAAGAAAATCTTACAAACAATGCCCCCGAGCCCCAGGAGTACTCAGCCAATAGTATCCAGGTTCTCGAAGGTCTCGAAGCGGTCCGCAAAAGACCGTCCATGTATATCGGTGACATCTCCGAAAGGGGACTCCACCATCTCGTGTATGAGGTCGTCGATAATTCCATCGACGAGGCCCTCGCCGGCTACTGTACCCATATCGAGGTAACAATCAACCCCGACAACTCGATCAAGGTCTCCGATAACGGCCGCGGTATCCCTACCGGCATGCACGAGAAGGAGCACCGCTCAGCTCTCGAGGTTGTCCTCACCGTGCTCCATGCCGGTGGTAAGTTCTCCAAGGACAGCTACAAGGTCTCCGGAGGTCTCCATGGCGTCGGTGTATCCTGCGTAAATGCCCTCTCCGACTACCTCAAGGCCGAGATCCACCGCGAAGGCAAGATCTTCGTCCAGACCTATTCCAAGGGCAAGCCGACCTCTCCCGTTGAGATCGTAGGCGAGGCCGAGGATACCGGTACGACGATTTACTTCCACCCCGACCAGGAGATCTTCTGCGTAAGCGAGTACAAGTATGATACTCTTGCCGCCCGTCTGCGTGAGCTTGCCTACCTCAACAAAGGCATCCACTTGAGCCTTACCGACCTCCGCTCCAAAGTAGCTACAATCAACGAACAGGGCCAGGAAGTCGAGGACTACCGCTCCGAGGTGTTCTATTCCGAATACGGTCTCAAGGAGTTCGTCGAGTATCTTGACGCCGGCAACGAGAAGCTCATCCCCGAGCCCATCTGTCTCGAAACCGACAAGGTCATCCCCATCGAAGTCGCCCTCCAGTACAACACCGACTTCAAGGAGAAGATCTATTCCTACGTCAACAACATCAACACAATAGAGGGCGGTACCCACCTCAACGGTTTCAAGATGGGTCTTACCCGTACCCTCAAGGGCTACGCCGAGAAGAACCACATGCTCGACAAGCTCAAGTTCGACATCGCTCCCGAGGACTTCCGCGAGGGCCTTACCGCTGTGATCTCCGTCAAGGTGGCCGAGCCTCAGTTCGAAGGCCAGACCAAGACCAAGCTCGGCAACAGCGAGGTTAC
>JAKSJS010000087.1 GCA_024398155.1 Bacteroidales bacterium
GTACGGCTGTTGTCCGAGGTTATGATTATCCTGTCGGCCATCTTCTCGGCTATCGCGGCCATCTCGGGACGCTTTGTCCTGTCGCGGTCGCCGCCGCAGCCGAAGAGGCAGACCAGCTCGCGGCCGGGATCGATCGCGCGGAGGGTCTTGAGGACGTTCTCGAGGGCGTCGGGGGTGTGGGCGTAGTCGATTATCACTGCCTTGCCGTCGGGGCCGGGGATGTTCTCGAGGCGGCCGGGAGCGCTTTCGAGCGCGCTTATGGCGACGAGAGCCTCGTCCTGCCTTGCACCGAGTGCAATTGCAGTTGTATAGATTGCGAGGATGTTATATGCGTTATGGAGGCCGATGAGCCTTGTCCAGCTCTCCACTCCGTCAATCTCGAGGAGCATGCCCTCGAAGTTCATCTCGATGACCTTGCATTTGTGGTCGGCGATGCTGTTCACCGAGTAGGTGACGATCCTGGCCTTTGTGTTCTGGATCATGACGAGGCCGTTGCGGTCGTCGATGTTGGTGATCGCGACAGCGTCGGAGGGAAGATTGTCGAAGAAGAGCTTCTTGCAGCGGAGGTACTCGGCGAACGTCCCGTGGTAGTCGAGGTGGTCGTGGGTCAGGTTGGAGAAGATTCCGACTTTGAAATGGAGACCGGCGACCCTTTCCTGCTCGACTCCGATTGAACTGACTTCCATGAAGCAGTACTCGCATCCCTCGTCGGCCATTTCGGCGAGGAGGGAGTTGATCGTTATAGGGTCGGAAGTCGTGTTGACGGCTTCAAAACGCTTGTCGCCTACATAGTTGGCTATCGTGGAGAGAAGGCCGCAGCTGTAGCCAAGACGGGTGAAGAGCCTGTAGAGGAGGGTCACTGTCGTGGTCTTGCCGTTCGTTCCGGTGATACCTATGAGGTTTATCTTCTCGGAGGGGTTGTCGTAGAAGTTGGCGGCGCAGACTGCGAGGGAGTGGCGGTCGCAGGAGATGACGGCGGAGGCGCCTGCCGCGAGGGCGGCGTCGATATAGTCGTGTCCGTCGACCGCATAGCCCTTGACAGCTATGAAGAGGCTGCCGGGAGCGGCTTTGCGGGAGTCGCTGGTGATTGCGGATATCTCGGTGGAGGGCTCTCCGTGGAGGATTCTCGCGCTGCTGTTCTCTATTATTCTTTCAAGTCTCATGTCTTACCTGAGTATTATCTTGACATTGTTTCCTTTCGTATATACAGTATGGGCTGCGGGGCTCTGGCTCCTTACGTGGCCCATTCCTTCATATTCACATCTATATCCGCAGTTCTCTATCGTGCAGATGGCGTCCATGAGGCCCATCCCGCTTACGTCGGGGACCCTGCCGTCAGACTCCTTCGAGGAGACGAGCGCGGGTCTCGAAGCCTTTTCGAACTTCCCGTTCGAGCGGAGTTCATTACCCCATTCGGGGTTCATGCAGTAGATCGCGTCAGCGATGTTCTTCGCGACCCCGGCGCATTCGGAACCGTAGAGGTTGCCGATGATGGGCTTGGAGTATCCGACGCAGATGATAGTGTACTTGGGCGCGTCTGCGGGGAAGAAGCCGACGAAGGTCGCCTGGTACTGGCGTCTGCCCTCGACAGTCTGGTAGGGGTCTTTCCTGCTTGCGTTCTCCGTAATGGGTATACGTGCCGTACCGGTCTTTCCTGCCACAGGGCATTTGTATCCTCTGAAGGGCCACCATGCCGTACCGTAGTTGATGTCGTCGGGGTGGCCTGTCGTTACCCTGAGGAAACCTCTCTTCAGGGTGTCGGCAGTGGATTTGCGGCACATCGAACTGTTGAGGACCTTGGGACCGAGCTTCTTGATGACCTCGCCGTTCTTCTCTATGTCCTCGACCAGGTAGGGCTTCATCAGCCTGCCGTGGTTGGCGATGCCGTTGTAGAGTGTCAGCAGATGGAGCGGAGTGACCTCGACAGCATAGCCCATACCGAGCTGGGCGAGGTTCTGGAGGGTCCACTGCTCTTTCCTGTCGATAGTAGGGAGCGAAGTCCTTGCGAGTCCCTCGAGGTCGAAGCCGTAGTCTTCCATGAAGCCGTAGTTTCTTATCTTTTCCAGATACTTCTCGGGGTTCTTCTCGTATGTGGTGGCGGCAAGATAGCGGAACGCGTTGTTGCAGGATATCATGAGGGCATCCTCGATGCGGATGTAGCCGGTGGGCCAGCGTTTGGCGTTGAGGTGCTCGGTGTCGTTGAACTCGCGGCCGGCATAGTTCCATATTCCGCTGAAGGTCGGGACGCTGTCGCAGAGACTCTTTATCTTGCCGTCCTCGAGAAGGGACATTATCGTAACCGCCTTGAAGACCGAGCCGGGCTCGCCCTTGCGGCCTATCACGTAGTTGTAGGACTCGCTTACGCTTCCGTCGGAGTTCTTCTTGAGGTTGACCATCGCCCTGATCGCGCCGGTCTCGACTTCCATTACTGCGCAGCAGCCTTCGGTTATCTTCTCGTTGACGCGGCTGTCCTGGAGGAAGGTACGCATCTCGCGGTCGGCTATGTTCTGGATGTCGATATCGATCGTGGTGCGGATGTCCTGGCCGTTGACGGCGGCGACAACGCTGCTGTCGAGGTTCGTGACGTATTCGCGGCGGTCGGTGACCCTTGTGTATCTTTCGCCGTTGCGGCCGTGGAGGGTCTCGTCGAAGCTCGACTCGAGACCGATGTTGTTGCGGCCGGACTCGGCATTGTTGCGGATGAAGCCTATCGTACGCCTCGCAAGGGCGTCATAGGGATAGATGCGGCCCTCGATACGTGTCGCAATGAGTCCTCCCTTGAACTTGCCCTCGTTGAAGAGCGGAAGCTCCTTGAGCTTGAGGAAGGTGGCATTGTCGACTTCGTCGGCGATGACATAGCTGGTGCGGCCCTTGTCGCGGTTGGAGATGATTTCGCTGTACCAGGTCTCGGCGCTCTTGCCGCCGACATACTTTTCAAGTCCGGCGGCGAGCTCGCGCGCCTTGTTGCGCCATTTGGCCTCATTGACCTTGCCGTTCTTCTCATCCCTTGCAAAATCGGCCTTACGGACCGTGCAGTCCATCTCGATCTTGCACTTGGGGGCGGCGCTGGCGAGGACGCGTCCGTCGCAGGCGAGGATGTCGCCGCGGACGGGGATGTCGACCTTCTTGTAGGACCTCGGACGGAAATAGGTCTGCTCGGCCTTGGAGGGCTTCCAGATGAAGTCGATGTAGAAGATCTTGCCGACTACGGCAATACCGGCGAGCACGAAAAAGAAATGGAGGACGTAGAGCACCCTGCTTGTGGTGTTCGCCTTCCCTTTTCCGAATATTTTACCTAGCCAGTTCATCCTTCTATTCCTTTATCCTGTCGGCGGGTTTCGTGGGTATTCCTATTTCGAGGCCCTGCTTCTCGAGCATCGACTCTATCGTGCTGAGCTTCTCAAGGCTTATCAGTTCGCAGGATTTCTTCGCATATTCGATCCTGACGTTCTCGAGTTCTGTACGGGCCCTCTCGCATTTGAGGAGGGTCTTGTCTATCTGGAGCTTGATGAAGATGAGGGAGATGCCCATGACGAAGATCACGAGTATGTAGGGGAGTATCTTGTCGACCCTCAGACGGAGAAGGAGGTCTCCGTTGAGAAGGTCGCCGAGGAAGTTCCCCACCTTGCTCATCTTCGTCCGGGTTTCGCCGGATTTGTTCTTTTTACTCTTCTTCATTCTTTACTGCTATCCTGAGTTTTGCGCTTCTTGCTCTTGTGTTGGACGCAATCTCCTCCTCGGTCGGGAGGATGGGTTTGCGGTTGACCGCGGAGAGGGGGGCATGGGTGCGTCCGTAAATGTCCCTCTGGTCCTTGCCCTCGACGTTTCCCGACTTGATGAAGTTCTTGACCATGCGGTCCTCGAGGGAATGGTAGGTTATGACGACGAGGCGTCCGCCCGGCCTGAGGGACCTTGCGGCTCCCGTGAGGAATTTCTCAAGGGACTTCATCTCCTCGTTGACCTCGATGCGGAGGGCCTGGTACACTCTTGCGAGTTCCTTGTGCTCTGCGAATTTCGGGAGGACGGGCTCGAGCACCTTGTCGAGCTCGGCAGTCGTTTCTATCCTCTTTGCCTCGCGGGCCTTGACGATAAGGGCGGCCATCCTGCGGGCCGAGTCGACCTCTCCGTAGAGCCAGAGGATCCTCGCGAGGTCCTCCTGGCTGTAGGAGTTTACGACCTCGGCCGCAGTCAGACGCGCTTCCCTGTTCATCCTCATGTCGAGAGGGGCGTCGAAGCGGAACGAGAAGCCGCGGTCGGCAGTGTCGAACTGGTGGGACGACACGCCGAGGTCGGCGAGGATACCGTCGATACCTTCCCTGTAGCCTTCGCAAAGCACGAAGTTGTGGATGAAGCGGAAGTTGTTATGAATAAGAACAAGCCGGCCGTCGTCCGGCTTGTTCTCCAAGGCATCACTGTCCCGATCGAATGCAAGGAGGCGTCCCGCTTGTGTTAAGCGTGAAAGTATTTCGCGGGAGTGGCCGCCGCCGCCGAATGTGGCGTCGGCATAGATTCCTGATGCATTGTCACTTACGAGGGCAGTGACACTTTCGTTCAATAATACTGGATTGTGGTACTCGGACATCTTCGGCTTTCTCTATTTGGAGGAGAGCAAGCCGGCGAGTTTTATGAATTCATCCTGGGAAATCCGGGAGGCTTCGTATGTGGCCTTGTCCCAGATTTCGATCTTGTGATCATTTCCTGCGAAGACGATTTCCTTAGATGCGCCGATTGACTCCAAAAGTTTCTTGGGGATGGAGATGCGGCCAAGCTTCGCGTCGGGTTCGACCTCGGCGCGGTCCTGCATGTACGCTCTCCAGAATCTGGCGTGAGAAGCATCAAAGAAATTAAGTTTCTCCCTTACTTCTTCGCTTTGGCGCTGCCACTCTTCGTAGACATACATCTCGAGGCAAGGCTCATATATGTCCTTGCGGACCACGAGACGCATATCCCCGTCACAGCCGGCAGACATCAGGCTCTTGAACGACGAGGGAAATACTACTCTTCCCTTGTCGTCGATCTTGCCTGTGTATTCGCCAATGAATTTGACCATAAAAATAATTTCCTTTTGAACGGGCATTGCGGCTCGAAGCCACTACGCCCATTCTACTTTCACGCTAACTCTGCAAAAGTAGTAATAATTTTCCACTTTGTTCCCTTTTCTTACATTTTTTTACACATTTTGGCCATTTTTTTTTACCTTCGCGCTATGATCGATCTTAGAAGAAGTTTTGTCGCGGCTTTCGCCGTCATCATAATAGCCTCGGGACTCGCCTCGTGCGGCGGCCCCGGAGGCCGTCGCGGAGCAGACGGGGAGCAGAAGGATACAATCTATCCTCTTGGCTTCCTTACAGATACGTTGGTGAAGGTTTCGGGAACAGTCCCTGCGGGAGACAATTTTTCCTCATGGGTTTCGCGCCTCGGACTCGGCGCATCCAAGGCCTATGAACTTGCAGGAGCATGTGGGGAGTCCTTCGACGTGCGCAAGCTCGTCGCCGGCAAGGCTTATGACGCCTACTACTACGCGCCGGATTCCCTCTCGCGCGCTCTACATTATATAGTATATAACAACTCGAGGACGACCTCCACCATCTTCAAGTGTTTCGACAGTCTCTCCGTATGGACTGCAGTCAAGCCCGTTACCATCGAGGAGAAATATGCCGACATAACGATCAAGTCCTCCCTCTGGAACGACATGCTGGCGGCCGGTGCGTCGCCCCTTCTGATACTGTCCCTGTCGGACGTATATGCCTGGACGGTCGATTTCTTCGGACTCCAGTCCGGTGACCGCTTCCGCGTGCTCTACAACCAGAAGGTATGTGAGGGTGAGGTGATTGCCGTGGATACGATAAGGTACGCCCTCTTCTCCCGGGGAGACAGCGAACTTCCCGCAATAATGTACGACCTCGGTGACGGCGGCAATGTCTACTGGAACGAAAAGGGCGAAAGCATGAGGAAAGCCTTCCTCAAGGCTCCGCTCCATTTCTCGAGGATATCCTCGGGCTTCTCCTACGCCCGCAAGCATCCCGTGACCCGCAAGGTCCAGCCCCATACAGGAGTCGACTATGCCGCCCCGGCCGGGACTCCCGTCATGTCAATAGGTGATGGAACGGTGATCAGCGCCGGCTACTCGGGCGCCGGCGGCAATACCGTCAAGATACGCCACAACAGCGTCTATACGACCGCATACCTCCATCTCTCGAAATACGGAGCCGGTATCAAGGCCGGCGCACGCGTCCGCCAGGGCCAGGTCATAGGCTATGTCGGCTCCACTGGCCGCCCCACCGGTCCCCACCTCGATTTCCGTGTATGGAAGAACGGATCCCCGATCAATCCCCTGACGATGCAGTCTCCTCCCGCCGAGCCCCTTCCCGCATCGGCCCGCGAGGCTTTTGACTCCGTCCGTGTCTCACTCGACAGCTTACTCAGAACATATGAAAACGATTAAGGCAGCAATAGTCGGTTACGGCAACATAGGCCGTCATGCCCTCGAGGCCCTCGAGGCAGCCCCCGACATGGAGTGCGTCGGCATAGTCCGCCGCAATCCCTCAAAAGAAGGTTTCCCCGAACTCGAACCCTACAAGGTGGTCTCCGACATCGCCGAGCTCGGCGAGGTGGACGTCGCGATCCTCGCGACTCCTTCCCGCGCCGCCGGCGAGAATGCAAGGAAATATCTCTCGCTTGGAATAAATACAGTCGACAGTTTCGACATCCATACAGGCATCTGCGAGCTCCGTGCCGCACTTTCGCCTGTTGCCGAGGCTAATGATGCCGTGTCGATAATCTCAGCCGGATGGGATCCGGGCACCGATTCGATAGTCCGTGCCCTGATAGACGGCATGCTCCCCGAGGGCACTACCTATACCAACTTCGGCCCCGGCCGCTCGATGGGCCACTCCGTAGCCGCGGCCTCCAAGCCCGGCGTCGTCAAGGCCCTCTCCATGACCATTCCTGTCGGGAAGGGCATCCATCGCCGCGAGGTCTTCGTCGAGCTCGAGCCCGGCGCCGATTTCGCCGCCGTCGAGCAGGCCATCAAGACCGACCCTTACTTCATCCATGACGACACTACCGTCAAGGCCGTTCCCAGCGTCGATGCGATCGACACCCATAACCATGGAGTATGTCTCGAGAGGGAAGGCATTTCCGGCAAGACCCCCGGCCAGAAAGTCGACTTCAACATGAGGATAAACAATCCCGCCCTGACGGCCCAGGTCCTCGTCATGGCCGCCCGTGCGACCCTCCGCCAGTCCCCCGGCTGCTATACGATGATAGAGATCCCTGTCATAGACTACCTCGCCGGCGACCGCGAATCCCTGATCCGCCGCCTCGTCTAGGTCCTCCTTTTACCCGTACTTCCCACATTGCCGGCCTTAAAGCGCTTTTTCCGCGTAAGGTCAGCACTTTGCCGACCTTACAGCGTACTTCCCGGTTAAGTTCGGACTTTTGCCGACCTTACAGCGTACTTCCCGGTTAAGTTCGGACTTTTGCCGCTAACGGCGCCTTACTTTCCACGTTAATTCGCCCATTTGGCGAACTACCGCTCTCTTTCCGCCTCTGTCGCGGGCAAATGCGGCTCTGACCCGCGCATTTCCCGCGACCGTCGACGCTCTGGGCGGTTCCTCCGCCGCTGTCGCCGGCATTACACGCGTCACTCCCCGCTCTTCGCTGTTCCGCCGTCTCTGTCGCGGGCATTTCCCGCGGCACTCCACGCTTTTGGCGGTTCCGTCGCCTCTGTCGCGGGCATTTCCCGCGACAGCGCCCGTTCTGCCAAAATGCTTTTCAATGACACCCCTTCCAGGCCTTTCTGAGTGGGGTCAGTGAATAGCATTGGCCTGTTTCGGGGGTATGCTTTTCGCCAAGCATCGATAGAACCGCCTCAGGGCCGGGTCCATGAAAAGCATTTTGGCGAAGCCGAGGGGTTTGGGGTCGCGAGGGTCTTTAAAGTGAGTCCGGTGGACTCACGGCCCGAGCAGAAGGGCTTCAGCCCGCCGGGCTGTGCCCCCAATATGGCTTTGTCCCACCGGGAAACCAAAAAAGGTCAGCTTTTCTGCTGACCTTTTAATGGAGTAGTCCCCTCCCAGGGGGAGGTGGTTGACAGTATGTGAGATTGGCTTTTGTTGCGGCGAAGCCGAGGGGTTTGGGGGTGTGCCCCCAATATGGCTTTGTCCCACCGGGAAACCAAAAAAGGTCAGCTTTTCTGCTGACCTTTTTTGGGTGCCCGGTGGGACTCGAACCCACGACATTCAGAACCACAATCTG
>JAKSJS010000088.1 GCA_024398155.1 Bacteroidales bacterium
GTCAAGACCAACGGCTGCGGCGGATGCCACGGCAACGGCGGTTGCCATGGTGAAGGCGAATGCCATCACGGCGAAGGCGGATGCCACAAGGACGGCGGTTGCGAAGGCGGCTGCCATGGTGAATAGTCAGACCTAAGATGAAGACTGCGGTTGTAATACTCAACTGGAACGGCAAGGACTTCCTCGGGAAGTTCCTGCCGGGTCTTGTATCCTCGCTCGAGGGCTTCGACGCGAAGGTCGTTGTCGCCGACAACGCCTCCGAGGACGGCTCCCTGGAGCTTCTGAAAGCGGATTTCCCGACTGTGGATACGATAAAGTTCCAGAAGAACCACGGCTTTACCGGAGGCTATAACCGCGCCTTCAGTTCCCTCAGGAAGAAGTACCCCGAGATGGAGTACTTCCTCCTTATAAATTCTGACATAGAAGTTTCTCCGGACTGGTTCTACCCGCTGGAGGAATGGATGGACCTTCACGAGGATTGCGCGGCATGCGGTCCGAAACTCCTGAGCTACCAGAATCGGGAGTACTTCGAGTATGCCGGCGCTGCGGGCGGACAGCTCGACGCGATGGGGTATCCTTTCTGCCGTGGGCGAGTCCTTAAGAGGGTCGAGAAGGACTCGGGCCAGTATGACAACATCCCGGCCGACGTCCTTTGGGCCAGCGGCGCGTGCCTTTGCTTCCGCGCCTCGGCATGGGCCGACCTGAAGGGCCTCGACGAGAGGTTCTTCGCCCACATGGAGGAGATAGACCTCTGCTGGAGGGCCCGTCTTGCGGGCTGGAGGGTCTCGGTCGTTCCGCGCTCCGTGGTCTACCACGTAGGCGGCGGAACCCTTCCCGAGGACTCCCCCTGGAAGCTCGAGCTCAACTACCGCAACAATCTCCTCATGCTGGAGAACAACCTCGCCCGCCACGAGGCGCTCGGCCTGCTCTACGAGCTGATGGCCGTGGGCGCCGAGGAGTCGGCGGTCGGGTTCGACCCGGTGAACAACTGCCGTGCGAGCTTCGAGGATATGGGCCGCAAGATGCAGTCCGTGCTGATAGAGGAGGCCGCCCGTGCCGGCGGTAAATATGCCCGCAAGCTAATCCGCAAGAGGATTTTCCTCGACTGGTGCGCCTCGGTGGTCTACCGACTGAAGGGCCGGAAGGACTATGCTCTCGCCGTGAAGAAAGCCCACGCGGCCTACCGCGAGCTTTCGAAGGAGCCCTCGAAGAGCGCTATAACGCGCTTCCTGACCGACGATTTCGTCGGCGGAAGCCGCGTCGCACGCGCCGCTCTCGAGTTTGACATGGAAGCCTCAAGAGGCAACAAAGTCCGCAAGAGATGCTTCCATGACGGCTATATACTGATTGAAGCCTTCCTCAAGAAGGACGAGATATTCGATTATTTACGAGAAAATTTATGAAGATAGTTATCGCAGGAGCCGGCCAGGTTGGATCCCACCTTGCCAAGATGTTGAGCGTCGATTCCCATAACGTGACGGTCATCGACCCCGATCACCAGAGACTTTCCGAGCTGCTCGAGACGACTGACGTCGTGTCGGTCGAGGGCTCGACGAACTCTGTCGAGAACCTCCGCAAGGCCGGAGTCCCGAAGGCGGACCTTTTCGTCGCCGTCAACCCCTCGTCGGACCAGAACGTGAACCTCGTCAGCGCAATGCTCGCCAAGAGCCTCGGCTGCAAGAGGGTGACTGCACGTGTGAACTATGAGGAATACACCACTCCCCAGAACCGCGAGCTTTTCGCCAATATGGGCATTGACCATATCTTCTATCCGGAGAAGCTGGCCGCAACCGAGATCATCGACCTCCTCAAGCGTACCGGCTCGACCGACAACCTCGATTTCGCGAAGGGCAAGCTCCAGATGTGCGTCTTCAAGATTGAGGAGGACTCCCCTCTTCTCGACAGGAGCCTGATCGACTTCAGCCGCGAGTTCCCGGGGCTGTTCCGTGTCGCCGCCGTCAACAGAAGGGGCGAGACCCTCATGCCGTATCCCGAGATGATATTCAAGTACAACGACCTTGTCTACATAATCGCGACGAAGGAGGGCATCGAGGAAGTGAAGCACTATCTCGGTGCTGTCGACATCCATGTAAGGAAGGTCATGATCATGGGCGGCGGACTCGTGGGCGAGATGCTCGCACGCCAGCTCAGCACGAGCGGCTACCTCGTAAAGATACTCGAGAAGGACAAGAAACGCTGCTACGAGCTCTCCGAGAGCCTCGGTAACGGGGTCGTGGTCGTCAATATCGACGGCACGAGCACGGACGACCTCCTCGAGGAGAATATCAAGGAATATGACGCCTTCGTCTCCGTCACGGGAAGCTCCGAGGCCAACATCCTCGCCTGCGTGACGGCCAAGAAACTCGGCGTCACGAGGACCATAGCCCAGGTAGAGAACCTCGAGTACATACGCCTCGGTGAGGAGATGGGCGTCGATGCGACCATCAACAAGAAGCTCCTGATGGCAAGCCGCATCTTCAAGCTCACCCTCTCGAACAAGGTCAAGTTCGTGCGCTACATGAGCGGCACCGACGCCGAGGTCATCGAGTACGTCGTCGCTCCCGGCGCGCGCATTACCAAGGGCGCGCTGAAGGACATCTCCTTCCCTGCCAATGCTGTCATCGGCGGATACATAAGGGGCGCCGAGGCGTTCATCGCCGTCGGCGACACCGTCATCCAGCCGGACGACCATGTCATCGTTTTCGCCGGCCCCGACGCTGTAAAGGACATAGAGAAGTTCTTCAAATAGGCTTATGGCGAGCTACCTCCAGATCGAGAACATATCCAAGTCGTACGGCCCGAAGGTGCTCTTCGAGCATATCGGCTTCAACATCAATGAGGGCGACAAGATTGCCCTCATAGCCCCCAACGGCACTGGAAAGACTTCCCTGCTGAAGATACTTGCCGGCAAGGACCGTTCGGATTCGGGAGGCAAGATCCTTTTCCTCAAGGACATACGTATCGCTTTCATGGAGCAGGAGTACGATTTCGACCCTGCCCTTTCGATATTCGACCAGATCATGGCGCGGAGCACGGCCTTCACGGCATCGCTCGACCATGAAGGCCTCCTCGAGTACGAACTCCCCGTAAGGAAGTTCCTGACAAACCTGTCGCTCGGCGACGTGGAGCGGCCTATGAGCTCGCTCTCCGGAGGCGAGGTCAAGAGGGTCGCGATAGCCGAGATGCTCGCGACCGAGGCCGACTTCCTCATAATGGACGAGCCGACCAACCACCTCGACATCGAGGCTATCGAGTACCTCGAAGGCTATCTCGGCCGCAGCCGCTGTACGCTCCTCATGGTGACGCATGACCGTTATTTCCTCGACAGGGTATGCAATACGGTCATGGAGCTTGACCATGGCGGCGTATACGTTTACAAAGGGAATTACCAGAACTACCTCGAGAAAAGGGACGAGAGGATAGAGAACTACAACGCCCAGACCGACAAGGTGCGCAATCTTCTGCGCCGCGAGCTCGAGTGGATACACGCGACGCCGTGCGCGCGAAGCGGCAAGGCTCGCTACCGCATCAACGCCTTCCACGACCTCAAGGCTCGCGCCGAACAGGTCTACACACGCCAGAGCGTTGACATGTCGGAGATGGCGACTGTCGGCGCGACGCGCCTTGGGACCAAGATCATTGACTGCAAGGGTCTCGGACTCTCCTTCGGGGACAATATCATCCTCAAGGACTTCACATACAACTTCCAGCGCTACGAGAAGGTCGGCATAGTCGGCCCCAACGGATGCGGCAAGACGACTTTCCTCAACCTTCTGACGGGTTCGCTCGGCGGCTACACCGGCTCGCTCGAGAGGGGCGAGTCGATACGCGTCGGCTACTACCGCCAGGAAGGAATGGTCTATGACGAGGGCCAGACCGTCCTCGAGACCGTGAACGACACCCATCTTCTCGGGAGGTTCCTCTTCCCCCACGACATGTTCTCCAGCAAGGTAAGCGCCCTGTCCGGAGGCGAGAAGAGAAGGCTCTACCATCTTACTGTCCTCATGGAGAAGCCCAATGTCCTTGTGATGGACGAGCCGACCAATGACCTCGATATCCTTACCCTGAACGTATTGGAGGAGTATCTCAAGGAGTTCCAGGGGACGCTTCTCGTGGTCTCCCACGACCGCCACTTCCTCGACAGGATCGTTGACCATCTGTTCGTCTTCTGCGGAGGCGGACTCGTCAAGGACTTCGTCGGGAACGTCTCCGAGTACCGCTCCTTCATGAAGGATATGGAAGCGGAGGCCAGGTCCACCGCCGGAGCCGCCCAGGCGGCCTCAGGCAAGACCGTCAAGACTAAGACCGAGTCGAAGAAGAAGCTTTCCTGGAAGGAGGAGCGCGAGCTCGAGGCGCTCGAAGCGGCGCTCGAGAGCCTTGCGGCGGAGAAAGCGGCTCTCGAGGAGAGCCTCTCCTCCGGCAGCCTCTCTCCCGACGCCCTCCTCGCCGCCTCCCTCCGCATCGGCAAAATCCTCTCCGAGACTGAGGAGAAGGAGCTCCGCTGGCTCGAACTCTCCTGCTAGCATTAGCTGCGCATCCATAGCTCCGCTATGAAAAAATTGCTCTAGCGGTGGGTAAAAGGGGTACCGTTAGAGCAAAAAATGAAAAAAGTCAAAAAAAGTTTGGGAAGTTAAAAAAGGGTTGTATATTTGCAGTCCCAAACGAAAGGGAACGTTCTTAAAACTATTGGGAGTTTAGCTCAGTTGGTTTAGAGCATCTGCCTTACAAGCAGAGGGTCGGGGGTTCGACTCCCTCAACTCCCACAAAAAATAAGACCTCGGACTTTTCCGAGGTCTTATTTTTTTTGCGGGAGTCGAAGATACTGGGGGCACGGCCCCCAGACCCCTCGGACTTCGTCCGTAGGCTTTTCTCACCGTCAGGAAATGATTCCTTTAATAATATTGGTAGAAGAGGGCGATGGATTCCATGCCGCGGAAGAGCTGCTGGAGAAGATAGCTCTCGTTCGGAGAGTGGATAGTGTCGCGTTCGAGGCCGAAACCCATGAGGAGAGGATCGATATTAAGGATCCTCTGGAGGTCGGCGAGGATTGCAATCGAGCCGCCGCCACGGCTGGGGACGGGCTCTACTCCGTAGACCTCGCCCATTGCGCGGGCGGCAGCCTTGTAGGCGTCTGAGGAGAGAGGGATAAGGAAGCCGTCGCCGCCGTGGCAGGGCGTGACCTCGACCTTGACGTACGGCGGAGCAATGGCCTTGAAGTGTTCTGTGAAGAGCTTCGTTATCGTCTCCGAGTCCTGGTTCGGGACAAGCCTCATCGATATCTTTGCGTGGGCCTCGGAGGGGAGGACGGTCTTGGAGCCGACCCCGGTGAAGCCGCCCCAGATGCCGTTGACGTCGAGGCAGGGACGTATGCCGGTGCGTTCGAGGGTCGTGTAGCCTTTCTCACCCTTGACCTCTTCTATGTCGAGGAACTCCTTGTATTCATCCATATCGAAGGGCGCGCGCGCGAGCATGTCGCGGTCCTCGCGGGAGAGCTCGACGACCTCGTCATAGAAGCCTTTGACGGTTATCCTTCCGTCCTTGTCGATGAGGGAGGATATCATGTCGCAGAGGACGTTGATCGGGTTGGCGACTGCGCCGCCGTAGTGGCCGGAATGGAGGTCCTTGTTGGGACCGGTGACCTTGACCTCGACATAGCTCAGGCCCCTCATGCCGCAGTTTATCGAAGGGACCTTGTCGGAGATCATCGTCGTGTCGGAGACAAGGATCACGTCGGCCTTCAGGAGGTCGGCGTGCTCGCGCGCCCAGGGCGCCAGCGAGCCGCTGCCGATCTCCTCCTCGCCCTCGAAGATGAACTTGACGTTATGTTTCAGAAGGCCTTCGGAGAGGAGGTACTCGAACGCCTTGAGGTGCATGAAGAGCTGGCCCTTGTCGTCGTTAGCACCGCGTCCCCAGATAGCTCCGTCATGGATTTCGGGCTCGAAGGGATCGCTTTTCCAGAGCTCTATCGGGTCGACGGGCTGGACATCATAATGGCCGTAGACCAGGACTGTCTTATAGGAAGGGTCGAGGATCTTCTCGCCGAAGACGACGGGATGGCCGGCGGTCGGGCAGACTTCGGCGCGGTCGGCGCCGGCGGCGAGCAGGAGCTCGGCCAGGCGCCCGGCGCACCTTACCATGTCGTCCTTATGGTCGGGGTCCGAACTTATGGAAGGTATTCTCAAGAGGGAGAAGAGCTCTTCGAAAAAGCGTTCTTTGTTAGCTTCTATATACTGTTTCATGTTACGTGGGTTTCCAATTCGTGTAAAGTTAATCATATTTTTTCGTCCGGCCCAATGATTTAACGTATCTTTGCCTTTGGAACATTCAAGAAAAGATGGAAGAAAAATCCCGGAACACCCCGCTCAAGAAGCTTCTGATCGCGGTTGTAGCGATCCTCGCAATAGTCCTGATAGGCCACGTACTGATCCACAAGGAGCACTCCACCCTCCCTGCCGTAGCCGGAGTGAGCAATTTCTCACGTACCTTCAACGACCTCAACGACAAGCACCTCGAGGCGGCACGCCTCTACGGCCTCGGTCCTATAGAGGACCGCGCCGAGGCTGCCCGCCTGAAACGGAAACTAGTTGAGATCAAGGACTCCAAGACCTATATCGTGGACGAGATGACCTACTCGGTCCCCTACCTCACGAAATCCGCAAAACAGGCCCTCGACGGTATCGCAGAGGCCTTTGCCGACTCCCTGAAGTCCAAGGGCTATCCCCGCTACAGGCTCATCGTGACCTCCCTTCTCCGCACTGAAGAGGACATGGCGAACCTCCGCAAGGCCAACCTCAACGCCTCCCCCAACTCGACCCACCGCTATGCGACGAGCTTCGACATCTCGTGGAAGAGGTTCGACAAGTCCGCGACGGGCGAAGCCCCCGCGGAGAGCCTGAAGCTCATCCTTTCCGAGGTCCTGCGCGACCAGAAGAACGCTGAAACTGTCTTCGTCAAATATGAGCAGAAGGAGGCCTGCTTCCACATCACCTCCAGAATTCCCTCGAAATTCGCGAAAAAGTCAAATAAATTTTAACTTTGCAGCCCTTTTCTGCATCTATAACCTGGAAATTCGAAACTTATGAAACATACAAGAATCATATTTGTCCTCTGCGCCCTCCTCGCTATGGGCGCGATGGTAATGGGCTGCGAGCCCGAGAGCTATAACCAGAAGACCGAAGAGAAAGAGCCCACCGGCGGCGGAAGCACTACCGGCGACGGCGGCAAGGAAGACGATGGCGGCAAGACCGACGACAAGACCTACAGCGACGGATCCGACATAGATGTCTCGTCCTTCGAGACCTACAGCTCAACCTTCACCAGCTGCGGCTACCAGTACACCGGAACATTCGACGATATCGACGGATACATCCTCTACTTTGCCGACAACGACTACGACTGGGTGGAAGAAGAGGGCGAAGGCACCTGGGCCATAGCCGAGCTCTTCGTGAAATCCGGTGAAGGTATCGCCCCCGGCAAATACTGCATCAACGACACGATGGACAAGGGTACCGTCTACATCTGCGAGGTCGGCGATGACGACACTGTAAGCGGTACAATGTACGGCGAAGGCGAGTACGCCTACGTCTGCCCCAGCGCTGGATATATCGAGATCGAGAAGACCAACGACAACTACAAGATAAGCATCAGGTTCATCGACGAGACCTACGAAGGCCTCTTTACCGGTTCCTTCTCCGGTCCCATCTCCGAATACAACTTCTCCGACGATGACGACGATGACGAAGGCGGCGATGAGGGAGATTACCCTGACATCGAAGACTTCGGCGGCTTCACAAAATGCGAAGCCGAGTTCTACGGCGATTATGACGGAGCAGGCGACTGGGTACTCTACTTCGGCGATGACGATACCGACATGTCGGCCATCTCCGGCAGCTGGTGGGCAATGGCTGAGCTCTTCACCTCCAGCACAAGCTACTCAACGGGTCTCCCCGAAGGTACATTCACAATTGATGATTCCGAAGAGGCCGGCACAATAGGTTCAATCTACAGCGATGGTGAGTACTACTACGGTACTATGTTTGGTTATGATGACAGCATCTATGTCG
>JAKSJS010000089.1 GCA_024398155.1 Bacteroidales bacterium
CGCGCGAGAAGAGCCCCTTCGTCCGCCTGGCAGGGCTCCCGGTCAAGGACTGCGAGATCTTTGATTATCAGGGTATTGACGGGCTTGAAGTGGATCTTCGAGAACTCTACCCGGCCGTCCAGGTTGGCGGTCAGGGCGTCGAGGGCCTTCGTCGCTACATGGGTCTGAATGTTGGAACTTTGGGCCACGATCGCACCTGTGACAACGAGTATCACAAGCGCGGCAAAGCAGTACCAGAGTATTTTCAGAACCTTTTTCATGCGTTTAACTTACAAAAATAATAAAACTTTCGTACTTTTGCGACCGGTTTGGGCCTAAAGTGGCCTCTTTTGATATGGCAGACATCATTCTCGGCATAGAATCCTCCTGCGACGACACCTCAGCGGCCGTCCTCAAGGACGGTTTCCTCCTTTCGAATGTCCTGGCGAGCCAGGATGTCCATAAGGCGTACGGCGGTGTGATTCCGGAGCTTGCCTCCCGCGCCCACCAGCTCAACATAGTCCCTGTAGTAAGCGAAGCGATAAGCCGTGCGGGCATCTCTCCCGAGGACATTACGGCCATCGCCTTCACGAGGGGCCCGGGACTGCTCGGCTCGCTCCTTGTCGGAACTTCGTTCGCCAAGGGCCTCGCCGTCTCCCTCGACAAACCCCTCGTCGAGGTCAATCACCTCCAGGGCCATATCCTCGCCAACTTCATAAAGCAGTATCCCCCCGAAGGAGCCGACCCCGCGCTCTATAACCGCGCCCCCTCCTTCCCTTACCTGTGCCTCCTTGTCTCCGGAGGCAACTCCCAGATAGTCAAGGTCTCCAGCCCTCTCGAGTTCGAGATCCTCGGCCAGACGATAGACGATGCGGTCGGAGAGGCGTTCGACAAGTGCTCGAAGATGATGGGCCTCGGATACCCCGGCGGACCCGTCGTCGACCGCCTTGCAAAGCTCGGCGACCCTGAACGCTTCAAGTTCGCAAAACCCCATATCCCCGGTCTGGACTACAGCTTCAGCGGCATAAAGACTTCTCTCCTCTACTTCGTCCGTGACGAGATGGAGAAGGATCCCTCCTTCATGGAAAACAACAAGGAGGACATCTGCGCCAGCTTCCAGAAAGCCCTTATCGACATCCTGATGGACAAGCTCATAAAGGCCGCGAAGATGACAGGCATAAAGGAGATAACGATAGGCGGAGGCGTCTCGGCCAACAGCGGCCTCAGGAACCGCATAGTCGAAGAGGGCAAAAAGCGCCACTGGAACACCTATCTGCCCGAATTCAAGTTCACGACCGACAATGCCGCGATGATCGCGATTGCCGGATATTTCCATTATCTCGCCGGAGAAAGGACTTCGCTCGACGTCGCCCCGGTCTCCCGCGCCGCAGAATTCTAAAATTCATAACGATATGCTAAAAGTAAATCTCGGAGGGTGCAGCTCCTTTATCAACGATGCACAGTACAAAGCTTATGCAGAAAAGGCCCTTGTAGCCTTTGACACACTCGAAAACGGCACAGGTGCCGGCAACGACTTCATCGGCTGGAAGCACATCGCTTCCGAAACTCCCGAAAGCCTCATCGCCTCCATCGAAGGCGTCCGTGACTCATGGAAGGCAAAGAACATCGACCTCGTCGTCGTCATCGGCATCGGAGGCTCCTACCTCGGCGCCAAATGCGCCATCGAGGCCCTCTCCCATACTTTCGCACGCGAACTCCGCAAGGAGGGTGACGCTCCCGAGATCATCTTCGCCGGCAACAACCTCTCCGAGGACTACATCTGCGAGGTAATGGACCTCATGAAAGTCCGCAACGCCGCCTGCGTCGTAATCTCCAAGTCCGGTACTACGACCGAGCCCGCTGTCGCTTTCCGTATCGTAAAACAGTATCTCGAAGCTACTTACGGCAAGGCTGAGGCTTCCGAGAGGATAGTCGCCGTCACCGACAAGGCCCGCGGCGCCCTCAAGAGCCTCTCCACCCAGGAGGGCTACCGCACCTACGTCATCGAAGACAATGTAGGAGGTCGCTACTCTGTCCTCACTCCCGTCGGACTTCTTCCTATCTGCCTCGCTGGATATGACATCCGCGCCATGCTCAAGGGTGCCCTCGAGATGGAGGAGGTCTGCGCAAAGCGCTGCGCCGAATGCAACCCCGCCATCCAGTATGCCGCTATGAGGAACGCCCTCTATGACGGTGGCAAGAAGATCGAGATCCTCGTATCCTTCGCTCCCAAGCTCCAGTATCTCGGCGAGTGGTGGAAACAGCTCTACGGCGAGTCCGAGGGCAAGGACAAGAAGGGCATTTTCCCCGCCTCAGTTATCTGTACGACCGATCTCCACTCCATGGGCCAGTACATCCAGGACGGTGAAAGGACCCTCATGGAGACTGTCGTAACTGTCGGAGAGGCAAACCGCTCGATGAAGATCGAGGCTGATGCCCAGAACCTCGACGGCCTCAACTTCCTTGCCGGCCTCAGCGTCGAGCACTGCAACAGGATGGCCGAGCTCGGAACGAAGCTCGCCCATATCGACGGCGGTGTTCCCCAGCTCAATGTCACTATCGACAAGCTTGACGAGTATAACCTCGGTGGTCTCTTCTACTTCTTCGAGAAGGCCTGCGGTATCTCCGGCTACCTCCTCGAGGTCAATCCCTTCAACCAGCCCGGTGTCGAGGCGTACAAGAAGAACATGTTCGCCCTTCTCCACAAGCCCGGCTACGAGGAGATGACCGCCGCTATCGAGGCACGTCTCTAGAACGTGTAGGAAAGGCGGAGGGACCAGTTGATGGGGGCCTGGGGGAAGAGACCGGCTTCGATGTAGTCCGGCTCGCCGGACGCGAAGACCGCTCTGTAGACCCAGGCGTCGGCATAGTAGAGATTGGAGGTGAAGTTGGAAAGGTAGAAGCTGAACCCGACAGTCCCCGCGCGTCTTGTCTTGAAATCGTTTGATATCGAGAGATTCCCGACTGCATACGCGGGAATCTCTCTTTCTTTTGAGGCGGTGTTGTCCCAGTACTGGCGCCCGACATACTTGCAGTCGACAGTCACTTTGAGATTGTTCACAAGGTCGCTCGACAGACCCGCGCAGGGCATGACGGATGCCCTCGCCATTCCTATGACGGAAGGGGAGAGGCGTATCGCGGTATTCTCGAAATGTTCGGCCCTCTGGCCGACGAAGCCCCAGTCTTCAGCATCGTCGTAGAGGTCGAAATATGCAGTGTAGTCAAGTATCCTGTTGAGGCTCAGGGTGAGGTTCGCGTCAATATTCAGCCACCTCAGCGGCTTGTATGCCGCGCACAGCTCAAGCCCTCTGCGATAGCTTCTTTTGACGTTTTCCTTAATCGCATAGCCGACATCGGAGATCTTTCCCGTCTCCAGGAGCATGTCGAAATATTCCATAAAGTAGAAGTTCGCCGAAGCGGAGACTTTCGGGGAGCTGTATTCGTATCCGAGCTCCACGTCGACCATCTTCTCGGGACGCAGGTTCTCGTGGTCTCCGCCTGAGTTCCGGGTGATGATCACTTCCTTGAGGTCGGCGCGTCCGGGCTCGCGTCCGGCGAGGGCGGCAAAGGCGTGAGCCTTGTGGCCGCCGCGCCCGGCCGACAGCCCGAGCCTCGGGTTGAAGAACTGCCAGTCGTCCTTGAAGTCAAGCGGAACCTCTTCATCTTCAGGACCTTCCATCCTGTACCATACGCCCCTGTACTGGAGGTCTGCAAATGCTGAAAGCCAGTCGGTAACCGCCCAGTCGGTCCTTATGAAAGCCGAGGCCTCGTCCTTGTCCGCCCTGTTGCGGTACCAGTCGAAGGACGAGTAGTCATAGCCCTCTCCAAGACCGGAATCCCAGAGCAGTGTGCCGAAGTGGTTCCCGTCATAGAAAGAGCCTCCTAATCCACCCGCGAGTGTCAATTTTCCGCTATTGTATTTCAGGGAGACCAGGGCGGAACTGAGATTGTTACCCATCTCCTTCCTGGTTATGCTGTCGGTCGCTTTTACCTTATATTGCTCGTAATATCCGTCGCCTCTGGTGTAGTGGTACGGGGCAGACAGTACGAGCGAATTTGCGCTTGATAGTTCAAGATTGTGGGAGTAGTTAGCGTTTATGTGGTTCTGGGTGTAATTGTCGGTCTCGTTGTCGTAGTAGCATGTGCGCCCGAGGGCGTCTGTGTACTCGCCGGCGCTGTTGTAACGGCGGTCGGTCAGGTACATCTCCGGACTGATTCCGTTCCATGTTATTCCGGAGTGCTGGTCGCCCATCAGCCATGTGATCCTCAAGGCGTCGTTATTGCCGAGCCATCCGGCGTTGATGAGGGCGGACTGGGCCCTGACTTTCGCGTTCCTTATGTAGCCGTCGGTATTGTTGAAGGAGTAGGCACCATTGACGTAGAAGCCGTGCTTGAGGAGCCCGGAGCCTGCCGATACTGCCGCGCATGCCGTCCCGTATGAACCGGCCGTCAGGTCGAGGCGGACGGAAGGGGAGGGCGATACGAGGGCCGTCGACATGTTGACGCTCGCGCCGAAGGCTCCGCTGCCGCTCGCGCTCGTCCCGAGCCCTCTTTGGAGCTGGACCGAGCCGAGTATCGACGAGAGGGCGGGGATGTTGACCCAGAATACCTCCTGGCTCTCGGCGTCGTTGAGAGTGATGCCGTCGAGCGTGACGTTCGTCTGGGAGCCTTTGACGCCCCTTATCGTCATCGACGAGTAGCCAAGGCCTGTGCCGCCCTCATTCTTCGTTATGACGGAAGGCTCCAGGGAGAGCACCATCGGGAGCGACTCCATAGGATTCGCTCTCCGGAGCTCCTCGGAGCCTATCGACGTGTATGTAACGGGGGAGTTCCTGCCGGCTCTCGAAACAGCGACTACAACGCTGTCGATACGGTCTTCCTTGGTCTCGGGCATATCGTTTTCTGTCCCTGCCCCGGGGACGAGCAGTCCGGAAAGGACGGCTCCAAGCAGTACAAGATTCATAATTTCCTACGGCGGCATTACCCGCATCAGGTTCATAGGGTTTGATCTCAGCCTCCCTTCCGGGAAGCACCCCCTTATGGCCTATTGTTACTTCCGAACCAGCTTTATTTCGTAAAGACGGGGCCAGTTCTTGCCCGTCACATATATCTTTCCGGTCACGCTGTCGTACGCGATTCCGTTCAATACGTCGGTGTCGATTGTCCTCAACTCCTTGGGGAGCAGGCCTCTCAGGTCTATGATCCCTTCGACGTTGCCGTTCCTCGGGTTGATTATGACTATGTTGTCCGTCGTGTAGACGTTGGCCCAAATCCGGCCGTCTATCCACTCGAGCTCGTTGAGCCACTTTATCTGGTGCTTGTCGCGGCGGACTATGATCTTCCTTTCGAGACGGAGGTCCTTGTCAAGGAAGTATATCCTCGAGGAGCCGTCGCTCGCGACAAGGCTCCGGCCGTCGGTCGTGAGGCCCCATCCCTGGCGGGGATAGTCCCTTTCGCCCGCGGGCTCCATTGTCCTTGCGTCATAGACGAAGACCTTGCGGTTCTCCCAGGTCAGGACGTAGAGGCTGTCCTTGAAGAAGACGGAGCCCTCGCCGAAATATTCCTCGGGATAGTCTATGCGGAGGAGGGCTTCGCCGGTCTCGAGGTCGACCTTGCGGAAAGTGGACTTCCCGTAGGTTCCGGTCGACTCGTAGAGCTCGCCCTTGTCGAAGAAAAGGCCCTGGGTGTAGGAACCGGCGTCGTGGGGATATTCCGCGACGACTTCGATCCCGTATCTCTTCACGCTGCCGGAGCAGGAAAGGGTAAGGAGAGCCGCCATAATGGCGAGTATGACAAGCCTTTTCATCATAGCAGTGACAAAAATAGCCAAAAAAGCACAATTGTGAAAAATAATGCTAACTTTGCAGAGATTTCGCGTGCTGAAAGGCGCGCCAGTAACACAACTGAACCGATGCAAACCTACTACATACTGATGATTGCAATGGCCGCAATGGGCCTTCTCGTATTTATCTGTCTCTTCTTCTTCAAGGCCGGCTACGGCTATCTTTCCGCCGGTAAATGGGGCCCCAAGATCAACAACAAGCTTGCATGGGTACTGATGGAAGCCCCCGCTTTCCTCTTCCTCCTCTACTATACGCTCGAGTATGCCCTGAAGGTGTCCGAGCCCGTTAACAACAACCTCGTGCTCTACATAATGGCCGGGCTTTTCCTCCTCCATTATTTCCAGAGAGCCTTCATCTTCCCCCTCCTGATGAGGGGCAGAAGCAAGATGCCTGTCGTAATCATGGCCATGGGTATGGTCTTCAACACGATCAATTCCTGGTTCATCGGGAAATGGCTCTTCACTGACCTTTCCGCCGGCCGTTACGGTATCGAGTGGCTCTGGAGCCCCCAGTTCATCATCGGCCTTCTGATCTTCTTCGGCGGCATGGCGATCAACCTCCACAGCGACTACGTAATCCGTCATCTCCGCCAGCCCGGAGATACGAAACACTATATCCCCCGCAAGGGCTTCTACAAATGGGTGACTTCCGCCAACTACTTCGGCGAGATAACCGAGTGGCTCGGCTACGCAATCCTAACCTGGAGCCTTCCCGGGCTGCTCTTCGTGTTCTGGAGCTTCTGCAACCTCGCCCCGAGGAGCAAGTCCCTTACGGAGAAATACGAGCAGGAGTTCGGCGACGAGTACCGCGCCCTCAACAAGAAGAACCTCATACCCTTCATCTGGTAGAACCTAAATAGCCCCAGCCCGACTGGGGCTTATGATTTTTAAATATTATGTCAGAATTATTCACGCCCTATAAGCTGGGCACTCTTGAACTCAGGAACAGGACCATACGTTCTGCAGCTTTCGAGGCCATGTGCCCCGGCAACCGTCCCTCCAAGGAACTTTTCGACTATCATACAGCCGTAGCCCGCGGCGGCATAGGAATGACCACTGTAGCTTACGCTGCAGTATGCCAGAGCGGCCTTTCCTTCGACACCCAGCTCTGGATGAGGGAGGAGATCGTCCCCGAACTCAAGGCCCTTACCGATGCGATCCATGCTGAAGGAGCCAAGGCTTCCATCCAGCTCGGCCATTGCGGTAACATGACCCACAAGAGGACCTGCGGCTGCATGCCTATCGGCGCGAGCGCCGGATTCAACCTCTATTCCCCGACTTTCCACAGGAAGATGACCCTCAAGGATATCGATGAGGTCGTCGAGGCTTACGGCCATGCCGTCGAGCTCGCGATCGAGGCCGGCTTTGACGGCGTCGAGATCCATGCCGGCCACGGCGACCTTATCAGCCAGGTCCGCGCTCCCTATACGAACCACCGTCATGACGAGTACGGCGGATCCCTCGAGAACCGTATGCGCTTCATGGAGCGCTGCGTCGATGCTTCCGTAAAGGCCGCTGACGGCCGTATCCCCGTCTTCGCCAAGCTCAATACCCGTGACGGCTTCAAGGGCGGTCAGGAGACCGAAGAGCTCATCGAGGTCGCCAAGGACCTCCGCGCCCATGGCGTTTCAGCGATAGTCCTCTCCGGTGGATTCGTCTCCCGCGCCCCCATGTACGTCATGAGAGGCCAGTTCCCCGTACCTGTCTTCACCCATTATATGCCGATGAACCAGTGGTGGCTCAAGATCGGCGTTACCTTTGCCGGCAAGATCGTCTCTCCGACAGTTCCCTTCAAGCCTCTGTTCTTCTGGGATGACGCCGTCAAGTTCCGTGACGCCATGCCCGACTTCCCGTTCGTATTCGTCGGTGGCGTGACTTCCCGTGCCGATGCCGACAAGGTCGTCGATGCCGGCTTCCCTATGGTCCAGTTCGGCCGTGCCGTCCTCGAGGACACCGACTTCGTCAACAAGATGAAGGATGACGACAACCATTGCTCCGCCTGCGAGCACAGCAACTTCTGCATCGGCCGCATGTACTCCAAGTCCATGCAGTGCCATAAAGTCTGCGAGGACATAACTCCCCGCCTCGAGAAGGCTGTCGAGCGCATCAACCGCCAGAACGACCGCGACGAGCGCCGTCTCGGCTACAAGAAATAGTGTGAGGAAGCTCTGCCTCATAACAATAGTGCTGTCACTGGCCGCCTGTCGGCCGGTGACAGATGTTTTAGTTG
>JAKSJS010000009.1 GCA_024398155.1 Bacteroidales bacterium
GGGTTATTTCCGTGAACATCCTCTCGCTCGCCGGAAAGAAATTCTGGCGTATGCAGCTGCGGACATAGTACCAGTGGTCATCGGGGATTTCCTTCTGGTAGTCGCTCCATATTTTCCTTTTTCCTTCCTCTATCATCTTCTATCTGTTGAAATGTCTGTCCGAGCAGACCTCGAAGGCCTCCTTCTCGTATTCTTCCTGTGAAAGTCCCATTTCAGCGGCCTTGCGGGCCGAATATTCCTCGACCAAGCGTATCCTTTCTGTGCCTCCGGTTACGTCGAAGATGGCCTTCAGTTCGTCGAGAGACTCCTTCGGGATCTTCCTTAAGATACCCGGGCCTTCGCCCATATAGTTGGCTCCCTGACGCTCGAGGCTCTTCTCGAGATGTTCCGTATGCCATTTCCAGACGGGGCCGGACTCCTTGTGGTCCTCCCATTTGAAGGTCTTCGGATGGATGCAATAACCGTAATTGAGGATGTTGCCGGTCATGATATGGGTCAGGGGAAGCATCTGGCGGCCCTTTTCGCTTTCTGTGAAGTAACCAAGGCGCACGCTGAGGTCGCGCAGGGCCATGATGACGAGACCGGGACCGTTCCTGCGGGGACAGCGCGTAACGCAGCTCATGCATTCGCCGCAGTACCATATCGTCTCCGACTTCAAAAGCTCCTCGATAATCCTGTCGTCGCGGGTCTGGACGGCATCGACTATCTTGCGCGGGTCATAGCGGTAGAATTCCGCTGCGGGACATATCGCAGTGCAGGTCCCGCAGTTGATACAGGTGTGGAACCCTTCCTTGAAACGGTAATCCTTCAGCAGTTCTTCGAAAAGCCCCGTCATACCGCACTCACTTTACGTGCAAGGCGGGAGCAGAGTCCGGGCAGGAAACGCTTGATGTGGACCATCAGGAGTTCCTTGCCGCCAACCAGCACTTCGCTCTTGCGCAGACGCACAGCCTTCTCAATACGGCGGGCAGCGACGACGGGCTCGAGACCTCCGGCCTGGCCGGGGTCGAGCTCGCCGTGCCTGCGCCCGCCCTTGTCCAGGGCATTGACCGAGATGTTGGTCCTTACCCTGCCGGGGCAGATGAAGGTCACGCTTATCCCCTTGTCGTGGTACTCGGCGCGAAGCGTCTCGAAGTATCCGTAAAGGGCGAATTTGGAGGAACTGTAGCCACATCTCAGGGGGAATCCGAACTTGCCGGCAATAGATGTGGTTACGGCTATCCTTCCGCCGCCCTCGGCGGCCATGAGGGGCGCGAGAGCGCCGCCTATCGCAACCGGAGCGAAGAAATTGACCTCCATTATCTCCCTTACCATGACCATCGAGGTGTCCTCGACGGTCGTCCTCTGGCTTATGCCTGCATTGAGTATCGCCGTATCTATGGGGCCGAAGGCCGACCAGGCGGACTTCACAAGGGTCGGTATCGCCTCCGGATCCCTGAGGTCGCAGGCGAGCACCCTCACGTCTGCGGCGCCTTTTTCAAGGCACTGCGACGCGACGGGCTCGAGCCTTTCGCGGGAGGAGGATGTCAGTATCAGACGGTCTCCTTTCGCGGCGTAGGCGTAAGCCACAGCCTCTCCGATTCCGGAAGAGGCACCTGTGATCCAGACGGTACTCATAATATTAGCGGATAAGGGCCTTGTCGGGCATCTCCTTGTCGTAATCACCCTTTGCAAGGCGCTCCTTTATGTCCTTGAATGCGGCAAGTGTCCTGTCAACATCCTCGATGGAGTGGGCTGCAGTGGAGATTATGCGGAAGATGAGCATTCCGGGAGGGATTACGGGATAGGTGACTATCGAGCAGAAGATATGATAGTTCTCGCGGAGGTCGACGGCGATGTTGGTCGCCTGGTTGATGCCGCATTTGAGGTGGACGGGAGTGACGCAGGCCTCGGCGGGACCGATCTCGTAGCCGAGCTCGCGGAAACCGTTCTGGAGACGTCTTGTGACCTCCCAGAGATGGGCGCGGAGGGCGTCACCCTCGGCGCTCCTTATTATCTCAAGACGCTTGCGGCAGCCCTCGACGATGGGCATCGGGAGGGATTTGGCGTACATCTGGGAGCGCATGTTATAGCGGAGGTAGGTGATGATGTCCTTTTCGGAAGCGACGAAACCGCCGATGGTCGCCATCGACTTGGCGTAGGCGCCGATGTAGATGTCGATCTTGTCCATGACGCCGAAATGCTCGGAGGTACCGCGGCCGGTAGGGCCCATGTTGCCGAAACCGTGGGCGTCATCGATCAGGATGCGGAAGTCATACTTGTCCTTGAGGGCGGCTATCTGGTCGAGGATGCCGAGGGCTCCGGTCATTCCGAAGACGCCTTCGGTGATGAGGAGGACTCCGCCGTTCTGCTCTTCGGCGGCAGCGGTCGCAACCTTGAGCTTCTGCTCGCATGAGGCGATGTCGTTGTGCTTGAACTTGAAGACCTTGCCCATGTGGAGGCGGACTCCGTCAAGAAGGCAGGCATGGGCCTCGCTGTCGATTACAACTACGTCCTGACGGCTGAGGAGGGCGTCTATCGTGGAGACTATGCCCTGGTAGCCGAAGTTGAAGAGGAAGGCGGCCTCCTTCTTCTCGAAGTCGGCGAGCTCCTTCTCGAACTGCTCGTGGAGGGCTGTCTGGCCGGTCATCATACGGCTGCCCATAGGATAGGCCATGCCCCAGCGGGCTGCCGCCTCGGCGTCTACCTTGCGGATTTCGGGATGGTTGGCAAGGCCGAGGTAGTTGTTGAGGCTCCAGCAGAGGACTTCCTGACCGTTGAAGCGCATGTGGGGGCCGAGCTCACCCTCGAGCTTGGGGAAGGCGAAATAACCGTCGGCTTTCTCGCGGTACTGGCCGATGGGGCCGCCCGTGGATTTTCTTATTTTTTCAAAGATGTCCATTTTTTATTGTTCGTTTGTTGGTTTCTGTTTGAGTACGAGGCCCATGAGGCGGAAAAGGAGTTTGGGAAGGGGCTTGAGGGGGTCGCGTTTCGACATATCTATCACAAGGCCGAGTTTCTTGACGATGGGGACCTTGCCGGTCTCGACGAACTCTATGAGGGTGCCGTCGGGGTCTTCTATGTAGGTGAAGTGGCCGGAGGCCTCGCCCATGTCGAAGACCTCGTCGCCCGGACAGCTGTCGACCGTGAAGGGATGCCCCTTGGAGGCGACAAAGCGGCCGAGAGCCTTCATGCCTGTGACGTCATAGCATATCTGGATGAAGCCGGGATCGCCCCAGAAGCGGCCTTCGTAGATCTTGCGGGGCTCCCTGTCGAGGGCCTGGACGAGTTCTATCGAATCGTCCATGAAAAGGCCCGAGAAGGCGCCCTGGCGGCGCTCGGAGCGCTCGAGGAGAGCGCGGCGGAAGCGTCCGGTGGCGCCGGGAAGGTCGTTCATTTCGCCTTCGACGTCATATTTGACAACGTCATATCCGAAGATTTCCGAGTAGAACGCGACAGAGCGGTCAATGTCGGTAACGCCGACAAGCGCTCCGCACATGCCTCCGGTAAGCTTGCCCTGTTCGATGAAGACTTCCTTCTTCTCTACAACTTGGAAGAGGTTGTCGTAGAGGTCACGTACATAGAAACAGGGAGTCCCGTCGGGAAGGGCTGAGACTTCCGTCACCTTCTCCCATTTGGCGGATATTTCCTTGTGGAAGGCCTCGACGTCGCGGCATCTGAGCTTCGCGGCAAAGATTCCGAGGTCTCCCGGTTCAGGGGTGAAGGCGGCTTTTTCCGGCTTCCTTTCGGAATACTGCCAGATCTCGAAGCCGCCGCCTCCCTGGACATTCACCGCAATGCAGGCATGGCGTTTCTGAGGCACTCCGCCTGTATAGGGTAGCATCCTCTCGGCGACAGTGTCGTCCTCGAGGATTTTCGTATCAGCCCCGAACATCTCTATGAACCAGTTCCAGGACCTTCTGAAATTTTCAGTTCCGACTCCTATCTGCTGGATGCCGGAAATGTTGAAGTCTCTCATAATTCAAGTACCTCTTGTCTGTATTTAGTAAAACCTTTTACTATTTATTTCGGCTGCAAAGGTAGTAAAACCTTTTACTATTCCAAAACAAATTTGAATTTTTCAGTCAAGGTCACTACATTTGCAGAAGTAACAAGCAGACAAGCCAAAGGACACGCTTCAAAGGGCGTGTTCCTTGGCTTGCCTGCTTTTTTGTCATACCCTGAACTATAAAGAAAGATGAATCTCAAAAGAACTCTCATTGCGGGCATGCTTATCCTTTGTTGCCGCCCGATTATGGCCCAGAATGGCCTGGAAAAGGGATTTTACTGCTGTTTCGAAGTTGAAGGAGGCGTCCTGTGGAGCGGAAAACACGGGCCCGGGGCCGCCCCGGCCTACGGCCTGCAGTCCGTCCTCGGCTACCGCTTCAATCCCAATCTCGTCCTCGCCGGAGGAGCCGTCGGGGCGTCGACCACGGCCCTTGGGAAAAACTGCATCTCGATGATTCCGCTCTTTGTCCGCCTCCGCTCCGACATGCTCGACCGTCCCGTAAGCCCGTACGCCGAGCTTGACCTCGGCTATAACTTCATGCTCCCTTGCGGCAACTGCACCAAAACTGCCGAACCCGAGATCGACAACGACCGCAGGTATCCCTTCAGCAACGGCTCCCGCGAGTACCTTCCCATCGAGGGAAACCTCGACTGGATGGGTCTCGAAGGGGAATTCCTCCGCCTCACCCTCGGTGTAAGCTGGAATATACGGGGTAAACGGATGAGTGCCGGAGTCTCGGCCGGGGCCGGACGGATGTTCCTCGGAACCTTCGTCCGCCGCCCCGGTACACTCGACGGCAACAACGCAAAAAGCCTCCCCTTCTCCCGCTTGGACTACCTGGAGGAGGCTGTCCCCGGGCCGGACGGAACGGTCGCCGGCTACCGCCGCGGCGACCCCGTCCTCACCGCCGGCCCCGGCAACCGCCTCTCACCCTCCCTCTCCCTCCGCCTGTCCCTCTCCCTTTGATTGACGCAGATAACAGGTTCAAAATGATACGTTTTTTGTAAACCCGAAGGAAAAGCCTAACTTTACAACCCCAATACGAAAATCATATGAACGACACATTGAAACTTATCGCCGCGGCGGCGCTTGCGCTCACGATGACGGCGTGCAACAAGGACAACAGCAAATCATTTACCGATTTTTCCGGCGGTTGCGAAGCTGTGGACCTCGGCCTTAGCGTCAAGTGGGCCTCGTACAACATCGGAGCGATTTCCGAATACAACGCAGGCGCGTACTTCGCCTGGGGAGAAACGACCGAAAAGGAAAAATACGGCTGGTCAGGCTCCAAGGACTACATGTGGGGCGTCTACGACTTCGAGGCCTCTCCCCTGTTCGGAATGACAAAATACACGCCCGCTGCCGGCGGCGACGGCCTAGATACCCTTCAGCCCGACGATGACCCCGCGACCAAGGTCTGGGGAACGAAATGGCGTACCCCCACCAGCAAGGAAATCGATGAGCTCCTCGACAAGAGCAAATGTCAGTGGACCTGGGATGATTCAAGGAAAGGATACATCATCGAAGGGTTGAGGACCGGCAACACCATCTTCCTGCCGGCTGCCGGACAGCACAATGGGTCAGACTTCGAAAATGACGGCGTGATGGGCTTCTACTGGTCATCTTCAGTGGACGAATCCAGGCCGAGCAACGCCATCCACCTAAGATTTGACAGGGGTATTCCGGGGAAGACGTCCAGCTACCGCTCCATCGGCCAGTCCGTCCGCGCGGTTTCAAGATAACGGACATCCGAGGCAAGACAGAAATATGATATACCAGACCAAAAACACCTGTGACAATGCGCTCCACTATATGAGCCCTGAATGCAAGGTCTAATGCTGACGGGGAGACGAGGAAATATTTGTTATCTTTGTCCTGGAATTAACTCACAGCATGATGAAACAGATCATCACCCATTTTACTGACAACGACCTCTACACCTTCACGTGTCAGTACTACATCCTCGAGACCTATCCGAGGGCGGAGGTGGAATATACCTTCTATGACCGCAACCACGAAGTCTTCCCCAAAGGCTTCGCCGAACTTCTCCAGGAGCAGGTTAACGGGATGAGGGACGTCGTGATTACCGATGAGGAAGTCGAGTTCATGAAGAAGAAATGCATCTTCCTCCCGATATGGTACTTCACCTTCCTGCGCGGCTACCGCTTCAATCCCAAGGAGGTTACCATTAACCAGGATGAGGAAGGGTACCTTTCCATATCTGTAAAGGGCAAATGGTTCTCTACTATCATGTGGGAGATGCCCCTGCTCTCGACTATTTCCGAGCTCATCCACGAGCTCCGCGGTGATTTCAAGGAATACGATCTCGCCCTCGAGACAAAACGTGCCGAGGAGAAGACCGTCGAGATACTCTCGAACGGTCTCGTGCTCGGCGACATGGGCACCCGCCGCCGCTTCTCCTTCGACCACCAGGAAATGGTCATAAGGACGATGAAGGAGGTCTCCCAGCGTGGCGGATGGAGCGGGAAGTTCACCGGGACCAGCAATGTATGGCTCGCAATGAAATACGACCTTGTTCCCCTTGGAACGATGTCCCACCAGCTCATAAGCTTTGAGGAGAACGTCAGCGGCCTGTTCGAGTGCAACTTCAACGTCATGAAGAAATTCTCCGACGTATACGACGGCGACAACGGAATCTACCTCTACGACTGCTTCGGCGACAAGGTCTTCTTCAGCAACCTCTCCAAGAGGATGGCTATGATGTACAAGGGACTCCGCGTCGACAGCGGCAACGAGGAGGAGCAGACCGAGAAGATAATCGCCAAATACAAGGCCCTCGGCATAGACCCCACCACCAAACAGGTTGTCTTCAGCAACGGCCTCAACATTGAACGGGCCGTCGAGATCCATAAATACTGCGCAGGGCGCGTCCAGGACTCCTACGGCGTCGGCACGTTCCTGACCTGCGACGTAACGGGCTGTGAGCCTATGAACATCGTCATCAAGCTTACGAGAGGCCGCATAACGGAATCCCGCCAGTGGCACGACTGCGTCAAGCTCTCCTGCAATACGACCAAGACCCTCGGCAACGAGGACAAGTGCCGCTACATAATCTCCCAGCTCGGCTAGGCTTGCTACATGCGCGAGCGCAACGCGCGCACGCTAATACATATATAAAATGAAAGCGGGGCGACCGATCCGGTCGCCCCGCTTTATGTTTTGACTTGCCGTCAGAGATTATCTGTACTGAGCGAACTCGATGTCCTTCTCAGCTCTCTTAGCGAGGTCTTTGCACTCGTTGGCTTTCTCGAGGTTGGCCTTTACAGCGTCAGCGTCACCCTGGCGGGCAGCGATAACGGCCTTAAGGTAAGCAGCCTTGGGGCAGTCGCACTTGATAGCGGCAGCAGCAGCGTCATAGTTCTTTACGAGAACCTGGGCGAGAGCGGCGTTGAAACCTTCCTTGCCGGCGAGCTTGGCAGCAGCCTCATCGTATTTGCCATTGAGGATATCAAGAACAGCGAGGTTCTCGGTAGCGGCGTCGTTGCCAGCAGCGGTGAACATCTTCTCAGCCTCTTCGAGGTTGTTCTCCTGGAGAGCGATGACACCCTTGGCGTTGAGGACGTCAGCGTCCTCTTCGCAAGCTGCGAGAGCGTCTTTAGCCTTGTCGAGCTTACCATCCTGGATGAAGATGACGGCCTTGTTGTACTTGGCGGCAGCAGAATCGAATTTCTCGATAGCCTTGTCATAGAGTTTGATCTTGTCGTCGTTCTTCTCAACGAGAGTTGCAGCGCGGAGGAGAGCGGGCTCATCGAGAACGTCGATGTTGTCGTCAACGAGAGCAACGAGCTCTTCGCTGGAGTAGTTGGTGAACTCAACGTTGGCGATGAAGCGGGCGCGGCGGAGTTCGGGAAGAACGTCGTCAGCAAGAGTCTTGTAAACTGAAGACATGTTCTTGATTTCCTGCTCGCGGACAGCGGGATCGCTGTACATGGAGAGAACGCGGATGATGAGGTCCTTATCCTCGATGTCGGAAGCGGCAACGAGCTCCTGGAAACCTTCCCAGTCCTGACCTACGGAAGTAACGGTAGTCTCACCTACCTCTTTGTCCTTGGTAACCTTGGTGAAAGCCTTCTCACCGCTCTTTGCACGTTTGTCAGAGAGTTTGCCGTTGAGCTCCTCACCGCCATCGGGAGAAGCGTAAGCTACGACCTCAGTACCCTTGAGGGCCTTGCGCTCGTTAGAGGCGATCTCGTCGAGAGCAGCCTGGAAGTCCTTGATGGACTGGCCTTTGAGCTCAGAGGACTTAACATCGGAAGAGTTGATGCTGTAGAGGATCTGACCTTCAGCGGTCTGAGGGATGATCTCCTGGTAACCGTCAGCCTTGAGGTCGAGCTTGCCTTTCTTGCAAACAAGCATATAGGTAGTGATAGCACCGTCAGCAGCCTTCTTGGAAGGAAGGTCTACGCTCTTCTTGCCCTGCATTGCAACACCGCGGAGCTCGAGGTAGCAGTTCTCCATACCTTCAACATACTCGAAGTGGAGGGGTTTGGTGATAGTGGAGCCTTCCTCGGGAACAACCTCGTAGTTGTCTTCAACCTTGGTACCCTGGAACATATAGGGTTCCATAGCAACTTCGCCACCGTCATAAACGATCACGGGAGTAACCTCGAGGATTGCTTTGGGGTTGAAGTAATCAGCGGGATAAGTAACAGTCACGTCAGCGTCGATGACACCGGCTACGACTTCGAGGACTGCGGGCTCGGTAGTAACGATAACGTTCTCGGCCTGCTCAGCCATCTTCTCAGCAGAGCTACAAGCGATTGCAGCAATACCGCAGACAGCGATGGAGAGGATTTTAATACCTTTGTTCATTGTTTTTTATAAAATTAATGGTTTGTGTTGTCTTTTTCGCAGGTAGCTAAAAGCTACAAGCACGCAAATATAGTCATAATTTTAATTTTTAGTGAAACTAAGCGATTTTTTCTGCCGATTTTTTAACTTTGCAACGTTTCTTGATATGCAAGTGAAAGTCTATCGGGTGTAAAAAGAGAAAAAGTGAACGAAAGAGATATACAATCCCTCAAGAACCGCTACGACATAATAGGTTCCGACCAGGCCCTCGACAGGGCGCTGGAGACGGCCGTCGTGGTCGCCCCTTCCGACCTGACCGTACTCATAATAGGAGAGAGCGGAGTCGGCAAGGAAGTCTTCCCTAAGATAATCCACCAGAATTCCCGCCGGAGAACCGGTAAGTATTTCGCCATCAACTGCGGCGCGATCCCCGAGGGGACCGTCGACAGCGAACTTTTCGGCCACGAGAAAGGCGCCTTCACCGGAGCGATAGAAGCCCGCAAGGGCTACTTCGAGGAGGCTGACGGCGGCACTCTCTTCCTCGACGAGATCGCCGAGCTTCCCCTCGCGACCCAGGCCCGCCTGCTCCGCGTCCTCCAGAGCGGTGAGTTCATCCGCGTGGGTTCCTCGAAGATCCAGAAAACCGACGTCAGGGTGATAGCGGCGACGAACGTGAACCTCGCCTATGCCGTTTCGAAAGGCAAGTTCCGCGCGGACCTCTACTACCGTCTCAACACGATAACCATAAGGATTCCGGCCCTCAGGGAGCGTCCTGACGACATCCCCCTCCTGTTCCGCAAGTTCGCGACCGACTTCTCGGAGAAGAACCAGACCCGTAACATAGCCCTTACCCAGGATGCTGTAACCCTTCTCAAGAGCTACCGCTGGCCCGGCAATGTGCGCGAGCTCAAGAGCGTCGCGGACAGGGTGTGCGCTCTCGAGTCGAGCGGCGCCGGAGCCTCCGACAACAGGGTCACGGTGACTGCCGTCGCCCTCTCCCGCCACATGCCCGGTGAGGAGGCCTCGGGCGTTCCCGCCCTCGCCCCCGCCCAGCCTGCCGGCGGCATGAACGGAGAAGAGCGCGAGATGATTATCCGCTCCATCCTCTCCCTCAAGCAGGATGTCGAACAGCTCAAGGCGACCGTGGAGACCCTCCGCGGAGGAGCCGCCCCCGAGTCTCCTGTCAAGATGATAGAAAACGCCCCTGAAAGCGTCCATGAGCCCGATATGATAGACGAGCAGATTGCCGACGAACAGTTCCAGGAAGAGCTCGACGCCGCCAGGCTCGACCTTCGCCAGAACGAGGAGCAGCTGATCCTAAAGGCCCTCGAGAAGCACAGCGGCAACCGCAAGAAAGCCGCCCTCGAACTCGGGATGGCCGAAAGGACCCTCTACAGGAAACTGAAAAGAATGAACCTCTAGGACGATGAAAAGATTAACCGCCATATTCGCCATTGCCGTCGCGATGCTTGCCGTGAGCGCCTGCGGATTCGTGAAGTACTCCTTCTCCGGAACCTCCATCCAGGCTGACGTCAAGACCGTGACCATCAATTATTTCGAGTACAAGGCCCTGCGCGTCAACCCCTCCCTCAGCAACGACATGACCGAGGCCCTCAAGGACAAGTTCAAAAAGCTCACGCGCCTCGAGGAGGTCGACATGGACGGCGATATCGAGATTATAGGCGAGATCACCGGATATGACGTCAAGGCCACTGCCGTGACTGCCAACGAGGTCGCCGCCCAGAACCGCCTTACCGTCACGGTCAAACTGTTCTACACCAACAGGAAATATCCCGAGGACGACTTCGAGAAGAATTTCTCGGCCTACGCCGACTACGATTCGACCCAGTCCCTCGACGCCGTCGAAGGCTCTATCTGCGAGGAGATCATAGACAAGATCATCGAGGACATCTTCAACGCGACCGTCGCCAACTGGTAATACATGGAAGGAACCATAGACATAAGGAAACTCTCCCTCGAGGAGCTTGCGGGCGTGGTCGGGATCTATCCCTGGTACGCCGGCGCCCGCCGCGAGCTTTGCCGCCGGCTCGGCCGCACTGACGGGACCGACCCCCTGAATTTCTCCGAGGTGTCGATGTACGTGACCGACCGCAAGGTACTTGCAGCCCTACTGAGGGAATGCCGCGGAAACGGCAGGGCAAAGGTCGAGGACAAGGAGATCTCCCGCATACTGGAAACCCGCAGCGAAGCCCCCGCCAAGCCTGTTTTGAAACAGACGGAAACCCGGCCCCGTCCCGGCGGAGACTTCTTCTCGGCCGACGAGTACGAGAAGGTAAGCTCCCCCACGGACGAGGTGTTCACCCATCTCGCAATCTCGAAGACCCCGGAAAAAACCGCTGCCGGCTCGGCGGAGGACCTCGGCTTCTACACCGAAACACTGGCACAGATCTATGCCGACCAGGGCTACTACGAACACGCGCAAGTCATTTATTCTAAACTAATTTTGGCATATCCGGAAAAAAGTGCTTACTTTGCAGCCCTTATTGACCGGATGTCCGGCTTACAGGAAGAAAATATAAAAAGATAAACCAAGATATGAACGTAATTTTCACTATCCTCGCAGTACTCGTAATCATCGCCGCAATCCTTCTGACGATAGTAGTACTTCTCCAGAACTCCAAGGGAGGCGGACTCGCTTCCAACTTCGGAGCCGCAAACCAGACTTTCGGCGTCCCTCAGGCCGCTGACATCCTCGAGAAGATCACCTGGGGCCTCGTTGCCGTTATCCTCGTGCTCTCTATCTGCTCGAGCTTCGTTACTGGTGGTTCCGGCAAGAACGAGGTCGACATCACCAACGACATCGAGAACGCAGTTACCGCTACCGACGCTCCCGAATTCCCCGTAGCTCCCGCCGCCGAGGAAGCTCCCGCCGCCGAGGAAGCCGCTGAATAATACTGACATTTTGTCATAGAAATAGAGGGGGAACATATTTTGACTCCCCGATGTCCGCAGTGCCGAAAGGTGCCGCGGACTTTTTTTATAACTAATCTGAATGAATATGGAAAACAAGATTGAAAACCTGCAGAAATTTGCAATAAACCTCTGCGAGAGGGCCTCACAGGGCAAGCTTGACCCTGTCATAGGCCGTGATGAGGAGATAAGGAGAGTGCTCCAGATTCTATCGCGAAGAACAAAGAACAACCCTATACTGATAGGCGAACCCGGTGTCGGAAAGACTGCCATTTCGGAAGGCATCGCCCAGAAGATCGTCGACGGTGACGTTCCCCAGAACCTGCTCGGGAAAAGGATATACTCGCTCGACATGGGCGCCCTTGTCGCCGGCGCTAAATACCAGGGAGAATTCGAGGAAAGGCTCAAGGGAGTCGTGAAGGAGGTCGTCGAGTCCGACGGCGAGATCATCCTCTTCATCGACGAGATCCACACGCTCGTGGGCGCCGGCCGCACGAGCGGCGCCATGGACGCCTCCAACATCCTCAAGCCGGCGCTTGCGCGCGGCGAGCTGAGGACCATAGGCTCGACCACCCTCGACGAGTACCAGAAATACTTCGAGACCGACAAGGCCCTCGAGAGGAGGTTCCAGACCGTAACGGTCGACGAACCGACTCCGGCCGCCTCGGTCGCGATCCTGAGAGGCCTCAAGGAGCGCTACGAGAACCACCACAAGGTAAGGATCGAGGATGACGCGCTGATTGCGGCTGTCGAGCTCTCCCACCGCTACATCACATCCCGCTTCCTCCCCGACAAGGCTATCGACCTTGTTGACGAGGCCGCCGCGAAGCTCCGCCTCGAGATGAACTCCGTTCCCGAGCCCATCGCCGAACTCGACAGCGAAATCCGCCGTCTCGAGATCGAGAAGGAAGCCGTCCGCCGCGAAGGAATTGCCCTCAAGACGGAAAAGATCGAGAAGGAACTCGGCGAACTCGAGGATAAGAAAAAGGCCCTTATGGTGCGCTGGAACGAGGAAAAGGAGATACTCAAGGGTCTCCAGACAGCCCGTCAGCAGATAGAGGACTTCAAGCTCGAAGCCCACAATGCCGAGCTTGCCGGAGACTACGGGAAAGTCGCAGAAATCCGCTACGGAAAGATTGCCGCGGCCCAGAAGACCATAGACGAGCTGTCGGCCCGCGAGAAAGCTGTCGAGGACCCCATCATCACCGAAGCCGTAACTCCCGAGGACATCGCCGAGATTGTGGCAAGATGGACCGGCATCCCCGTCAGCCGCATGCTCGAGAGCGAGAAGGACAAGCTCCTCCGCATGGAAGAGCAGCTCCACAAGAGGGTCGTCGGCCAGGAAGAGGCGATAAAGGCCGTCTCGGACGCCGTGAGGAGAAGCCGCGCAGGCCTACAGAACGAGAAGCGCCCTATCGGCTCTTTCCTCTTCATGGGCCCGACCGGAGTCGGAAAGACCGAACTCGCCAAGGCTCTTGCCGAGTTCCTCTTCAATGACGAGACCCTCATGACGCGCATCGACATGAGCGAATACCAGGAGCGCCACAGCGTGAGCCGCCTGGTCGGTGCGCCTCCGGGATACGTCGGCTACGACGAGGGCGGCCAGCTCACCGAAGCCGTAAGGAGGAAACCCTACTCCGTCATCCTCCTCGATGAGATCGAAAAGGCCCATCCCGACGTCTTCAACATCCTCCTCCAGGTTCTCGACGACGGCCGTCTCACCGACAACAAGGGACGTACTGTAGATTTCAAGAACACCCTCCTCATAATGACCTCCAACGTCCGCGAGGAGGACCTCAGGGCAACGATGAGGCCCGAATTCCTCAACCGTATCGACGAGATCCTGACCTTCTCGTCACTCTCTGAAAAGGACATCCGTGAGATACTCCGCATCCAGGAAGCCATCCTCGCCGCAAAACTCGAGGAAAACGGCATCCGCATCGTCTTCACCGACGCCTTCGACGAATACATGAGCACAAAGGGATACGACCCCACCTACGGGGCAAGGCCCGTCAAGAGGCTGCTCCAGAGGGAGCTTGTCAACAAGCTCGCAACAGCCATGCTCGAGGGTACGGTCAAACGCGGCAGCGACATTTCAGTAAGCGTTGCCGGAGGAGAAATCACTTTCTCGAACAATTAATTCAGGGGAATCTCCCTCATTTCGGCGGTGGCCAGGGCGGACTCGTTCACAAGGGTCTCAAGCTCCTCGGCCTCCGCTTTTTCCTTGAACGGACCTACGTTGTAAACCATCTTCTCCTCAATGCGGGAGCGGGTCATGTCGCGGTCGCTGTGGGTCCTGACGATCGAAAGTACCTCGTCGGGGATCTCGGTTTCCAACGCGGTTATCACTACCTCATAGAAAGCGGAAGGCGTTTCGGATTTCTTCTTCGGAGCGGGAGGAACGGGGGCGGGAGCGGGAGCGGGCTCCGGCTCGGGAGCGGGCTCCTCTACGAGTTCCGGTTCAGCCGCAGCAAATGAGAGTTCGAGACCTTCTCCAAAACTCATCTTGGTGAAGGTGTAGCCGGAGGTCGTTCCGACAAGCTCGCGGTCGGCTTTGGCGAGCAGCTTGTCGGGGTCGAGGACAACTCCGCGGAAGAGGAAGTCCATCTCTATATCCTGGAGCTCCGACGTCGCACGACGCAGCGAATCCTGGAGGTCGGGAAGCGAGGACTCCTTCTCAAGGATCTTGGCCGAGAGCTCGGCCCGGCGGTCGTCATCGTCTATCTCGGCGAAGAGGGAGCGATCGGCGGAAAGGGAGTTCTCCGCAGCGGAAATTGCGGCCTTGAGACCCTTTACCTCACGTACTTTCGTAACATAACGGTCGATGTCGGAGCTCTCCTCGATCTCGGATTCCGCAGTGGATCCGTTGTCGAACTTGGTCATGTCGGAAGTCGGCTCGAGAGCACATATACGGGCAAGTTCGGAGGGATCCGGAACAGGCTTCCTTACAGGATTGAGCTCATACTCGAGGACATAGACCTCGACACTGTCGGCGGGGCATCCGCGGTCGGAGGCGAAAATCGTATATCTGCCGTCAGGCGTGTCTGTAAGCAGGAAATCATTGAAGGGGGAGGAGAAGGGGAAACCGAGGTTCACGGGCGCCCCCCAGGCCTCTTCCTCTTCGTTCCATTCGCTTCTGTAGAGATCGTATCCGCCCATCCCGTAAAGGCCGTCGGAGGCAAAGTAGAGGGTCATCCCGTCGGACGAAAGCATCGGGTAGATGTCGTTCGACGACGAGACGAGATCGTCTCCGAGAGGCTCGGGAAAAGTCCAGAGGCTGTCAGCGGGCTCCGTTCTCATTATCGTATAGCGGCCCAGGGTATCGGGCGCCGAGAAGACAATCTCGGAAGCGCCCTCGGGCGCATAGAGAGCCGGCGCGGCGGCGCCGAGCGAATCCAGCACGTTGGGAGTCTTCCTCCAGGCGCGGTCGGGAAGAGGATAGTAGAGCATGAAGTCCCCCAGGGAGAGCCTCTGGCGGGCGGCCACCTTCGGCTCACAAACGGCTCCGGCAAGACGGGAGCCGTTCTCGCAGAGAACAAACAGGGGCTCGAGCCGGGCCGCGAGGAGGCTGTCTTCCGAAGATTCGATGACGGACGCGAGAGTGTCCACGGCTTCGTCAAAACGATAGGCAGTCCTGAGGGAGTCGGCTCTCAGGACCAGCGTATCGGCGAAGCTCTGGCCTTTCGCAAGGCCTGCCGCGAGCGCAAGAAGCGCAAATATTGTCACAAAAATCTTCTTCAACGCCTTCTACAGGGTTATTCGGGACTGCAAATTTACAAAATAGTTCGACTGAAAGTTTCGCGCTTACGAAAAATATTGTAAATTTGTGCCCTATTTGGCCGCTTTATAAGCGGGGGATAGAAAAAACTGAACAAAACAATTAATAATTCATAAACTCAAAAATCATGCAAAGTAAAGGCGCAATCAGATTGGTGGCTATTCTTCTGGCCCTTGCGTGCCTCTGGCAGCTGACCTTCACAGCCGTTTCCAAATCCCAGGAAAAGAAGGCTGAGAAGTACGCGGAAAAGGCTGCCCTCGCAATCCAGGAATCTGCCGCATTTGCCAACGTTGACGAACTTGACAGAGCCTACTATCTCGACTCCGTGAAGAAGGTCAGCAACAGATGGTACATTGATTCCATCTCAACCGAAAAAGTTTATCTCGGTTACACTTACAAAGCCGTAAAGGAAAAGGAAATCAACCTCGGTCTCGACCTCAAGGGCGGTATGAACGTCATGCTCCAGGTCCAGCTCAAGGACCTTGTAAAGGCCCTCGCTGACAACAGCCAGGCTCCCGAGTTCCTTACCGCACTCTCCCTCGCCGACGAAAAGAACGTAGCTTCCCACCAGGACTACATCACCGATTTCGCCGAGGCCTGGAAGGAGACTGCCGGCGAAATGCCTCTCGCCCAGATCTTCGGTACCTTCGAGATGAGGGACAAGATCAACCCCACCTCCACCAACGATGAGGTCATCTCCGTCATCCGCGACGAAGCCGAGAGCGCAATAAGCAACTCCTTCAACGTTCTCCGTAACCGTATCGACCGTTTCGGCGTTACCCAGCCCTCGATCCAGAAGATAGGCAACACCGGCCGTATCCTCGTCGAGCTCCCTGGTGTAAAGGAGCCCGAGCGTGTCCGCAAACTCCTCCAGGGAACCGCTTCCCTCGAGTTCTGGGCAACTTACGAGAACTCCGAGATCTTCCCCTTCCTCCAGGAAGCCAACGCCCTCATCGCCGAGCTTGAGGCCGATGAGACCGTCGCCGAAGAGGCCGCTCCCGCCGAGGAGGCTGACGTAGTCGCCGAGGAGATCGAAGGCGCTGCCGCCGACGAGAATGCCGAGTTCGAGAACTACAAGAAACAGAACCCTCTCTTCGCCGCCCTCCAGCCCAATGTATATAACGGAACTCCCGGCCGCGGCGCCTGCATAGGTTATGCAAACTACGCCGACACGACCAAGATCAACAAATGGCTCAAACTCCCCCAGGTAGAGGCTCTCTTCCCCGCCGAGTTCAAACCCATGTGGTCCGTCAAGGCTTCCGAATATGTAGGCAACGACAACATCTTCGAACTCGTCGCCATCAAGTCCACCTCACGTGACGGCAAGGCCCCCCTCGACGGAGGCTGCGTAACTGACGCACGCGAGCAGCTCGACCCCGCAAAGGGCGGTCAGTATGAAGTCTCCATGACAATGAACGCCGAGGGCGCCAATGTCTGGGCACGCATGACCAAGGACAATGTCGGCCGCCAGATCGCCATCGTCCTCGACGGCATGGTATATTCCTATCCTACCGTAAACGGTGAGATCTCCGGTGGTAGCTCCTCCATTACCGGCAACTTCGGTCTCGAAGAGGCCCAGGACCTTGCTAACGTCCTCAAGTCGGGTAAGCTTCCCGCTCCCGCAACCATCGTCCAGGAGCAGGTCGTAGGTCCTTCCCTCGGTGCCGAGTCCATCAACGCCGGTCTCATCTCCTTCATCATCGCCTTCATCCTCGTCCTCATCTACATGGTACTCTTCTACCAGGGCGCAGGTGTTGTCGCTGATGTCGCACTCCTCTGCAACGTTCTCCTCCTCTTCGGTACCCTCGTATCCTTCGGTGCCGTCCTTACCCTCCCGGGTATCGCCGGTCTCGTACTTACCCTCGGTATGGCGGTCGATGCGAACGTCATCATCTATGAGCGCGTCAAGGAAGAGCTCCGCGCCGGCAAGGGTCTGAGCAAGGCTATCGCCGACGGTTACTCCAACGCTTACTCCGCCATCATCGACGGTCAGGTCACTACCCTCCTCACCGGTCTCGTACTCTTCTTCTTCGGTTCCGGTCCTGTTAAGGGCTTCGCCACGACCCTCATCATCGGTATCATAACTTCCGTCCTTACCTCCATCTTCATCACCCGTCTTATCTTCGACGACCGTGTGAACAAGGGTAAGAACATCACCTTCACCAACAAGCTCACCGAGAACTTCCTCCAGAACACGAAGATCAAGTTCATCGAGAACAGAAAGTGGGGTTACATCCTTTCCGGAGCCCTCATCCTCATCTCCATCCTCTCCATCTCCATCAAGGGCTTTACCTATGGTGTAGACTTCACCGGTGGCCGTACCTACGTCGTACGCTTCGACCAGAGCGTCACTACCGAGAACGTCCGCGAGGCTGTCGAGAACGCCTTTGACGCCGCAGCAGCCGCTGACGAGACCGTCAAGAGCTCTTCCGTTGAGGTCAAGCAGTTCGGTGGTGAAAGCCAGGTCAAGATCACTACTTCCTATAAGGTAGAGAACGAGGCTTCCGAGGTCGATACCGAAATCGAAGGCATCCTCTTCAACGCCCTCAAGGGATTCTTCGCTGCCGACATGGAGCTCTCCGACTTCGTCGACACAGCCAACAACCCCAACGGTATCATATCTTCCGACAAGGTCGGTGCAACGATCGCCAACGATATCAAGAGAAGCGCTGTGATCTCCGTGATCCTCGCCCTCATCGTAATCTTCGCCTACATCGCAATCCGCTTCAAGAAGTGGACATGGGGTCTCGGTGGTGTCACCTCCCTCGCCCATACCGCTATCATAGTTATCGGTTTCTTCTCCCTCTTCAGCGGAATCCTTCCTTTCAACCTCGACGTCGACTCAACCTTCATCGCGGCTATCCTTACGATCATCGGTTACGCTATCAACGATAACGTCGTTATCTTCGACCGTATCCGTGAATACGTAGGTCTCCACCCGAAGGCGGACTTCAAGGATGTTACCAATGAGGCCCTCAACTCAACCCTCTCACGTACCATGAACACCTCCCTCACCACTCTCGTTACCATGCTCGCTATTGCATGCTTCGGCGGTGAGACGATCCGTGGTCTTGCAGTTGCCCTCATCCTCGGTATCATAATAGGAACTTACGCTTCCCTCTTCATCGGTACTACCGTAATGTACGACCTTACAGTAGCCGTCGAGAAGAAGAAAGCCGAGAAAGAAGGCAAATAAATTTTTCTCAAAAACAATAGGGAGCCGGCCATTTTTTGACCGGCTCTTTTTGTATATTTGCAAACACTAAAAAGTCTTGCCCCCATGTCATTCATACACCTCCACGTCCATACCCAGTACTCCATCCTCGACGGCCTTTCCGCAATCCCCAAGCTCTTTGACCGTGCCGAAGAACTCGGTCAGCCCGCGATTGCGATAACCGACCATGGAAACATGTACGGAGTGAAAGAGTTCTTCAAGTTCGCCGCGAAACATCCCAAGGTAAAGCCCATCGTGGGATGCGAGATCTATGTGACGAGGGGATATGACCACCGCCTCCACGACAAGGAGCACGACAAGTACTACCATCTGATTCTCCTGGCCAAGAACTACAACGGCTACAAGAACCTGATGAAGATAGTCTCAGAGAGCCACATAAACGGCATGTACTACAAGCCGCGCGTAAGCCACGAGATCATAGAGAAGTACTCCAAGGACCTTATCTGCTCGAGCGCCTGCTTCGCCGGTGAGGTCGCCAGAAACATATATGCCGGCGACTTCGATGCGGCCGAAAAGGCAATCATGTGGCATAAGAAAGTCTTCGGCGACGACTATTACCTCGAGGTGATGCTCCACAGGACCGAGGTACCGGGACTGTCCCAGGAGCTCGCCGAGAAACAGGCTGTCGTGAACAGCGGCATCTTCGAGCTCGCCGAGAGGACGGGGGTCAAGGTCATAGCGACCAACGACGTCCACTTCGTAAGGAAGGAGGACGGCCCGGTCCACGACCGTCTGATCTGTCTTACGACAAACGCCTATATCGACGACCCCGACCGTCTTCGCTACACCCAACAGGAATACCTCAAGAGCGAGGAGGAGATGAGGGAGCTCTTCCCCGGCCATCCCGAAGTCATCGACAACACGATGGAGATCTACTCCAAGGTCGAGTCCTACAAGATCGACCGCGGCCATGTCCTCCCGAAGTTCGAGATCGACCCCGAATTCCTCGGCAACGTGGACTTCTACCTTGAAAAGTACAAGGAAGTGATAGACTGCGGCCGCTGCGACAAGGAAGGCAACGAGCGCGGCGAGGAGTTCTGCAAGAGCGTCGCCTTCCTCTGCCACCTGACCTACGAAGGCGCAAAGAAAAGATACGGCGAGACCCTTGACGAAGAGCAGGCCGAGCGCATAGACTTCGAGCTCAAGACCATCTGCCGCATGGGTTTCCCCGACTACTTCCTCATAGTCCAGGACTACATCAAGGCATGCCGCGACCGCGGCACTATGGTAGGCCCCGGCCGTGGCTCCGCCGCGGGCTCCGTCGTCGCCTACTGCCTCAAGATCACAAACCTCGACCCCATCAAGTACAACCTCCTGTTCGAGCGTTTCCTCAACCCCGACCGTATCTCCATGCCTGATATCGACGTCGACTTCGAGGACCTCACGCTCGCCCACAGGTATGTCGAGAACAAATACGGCCTCGACCACGTCTCACGTGTCATAACCTTCGGCACTATGGCCGCAAAGAGCGCGATCAAGGATGTCGCGCGAATAAGCCATGTCTCCGTCGAGGAGTCCAACCGCCTTGCGAAGATGGTCCCCGACCATCTCTCCGAAAAGGTCGAGAAGGAGTATCCCTTCAACCCCAAGCTCGACGAGCTCAAGCCCGGCTTCAAACAGATAGAGAAGGACGTCGAGGAGGACGACCCCGACAATCCCGGATCGAAGAGGACCGTCAAGAAGATCTTCCAGAAAGGTATGGAGGACACCGACGTCAAGATCAACCTCAAGAACTGCTACCGCCTCGTCCCCGAATTCAAGGAGGAGCTCGAGAACGGAACCGAGCTCAACAAGGAGGTCCTCAAGTACGCGAAAGAGCTCGAGGGCTCGATCCGCCAGGTCGGCCAGCACGCGTGCGCGACTATAATAGGTAGGGGCAACCTCACGGACTATATCCCAATCTGCCTCTCCAAGGACAAGGAAACAGGCGAGGATGTATGGACCTCACAATATGACGGCCACTACATCGAGGACGTCGGAATGCTCAAGATGGACTTCCTCGGCCTCAACACCCTCTCGATCATCCACCGCTGTCTCGACGCGATAAAGAGCCGTTTCGGCATCGACATCGACATCGAGGCGATTCCCATCGACGACAAGGAAACATACGAACTGTATGGACGCGGCGATACGACCAGCGTCTTCCAGTTCGAGTCGCCTGGAATGAAGAACTGGCTCCAGAAGCTCCATCCCGAAAGGTTCGAGGACCTCATCGCGATGAACGCCCTCTACCGTCCGGGTCCTATGGACTATATCCCCGACTTCGTTGCCCGCAAGCTCGGCCAGCAGAAGATAGAGTACGACCTCGCCGACATGGAGGAGTTCCTCGCCGAGACCTACGGCATCACTGTCTACCAGGAGCAGGTCATGCTCCTCAGCCGCAAGCTTGCCTCCTTCACCAAAGGTGAGGCGGACAAGCTCCGCAAGGCTATGGGTAAGAAGCAGATTGCCGTCATGCAGGAGCTCAAGGAGAAGTTCATGAAGAACGGCATGGCCAACGGCCACCCCGAAAAGGTCCTTGACAAGATATGGAAGGACTGGGAGAAGTTCGCCCAGTACGCTTTCAATAAGTCCCACGCGACCTGCTACGCATGGGTAAGCTACCAGACTGGTTGGCTCAAGACCCACTACCCGAGCGAGTTCCAGGCCGCCAACCTCTCCTGCAACCTCGGCAACTCCGAGGAGATAAAGAAGATCATGGAGGACTGCCGCAAGAGCAAGATACGCGTCCTCAACCCCGATATCAATGAGTCCGGAAGGGACTTCACCGTCAACAAGGACGGTGACATCCACTTCGGCCTCTCCGGAATCAAAGGCTTCGGCGACAACATCGTCGGCGCGATACTCGCCGAGAGGGAGAAGGGCCGTTTCGCCGACCTCTACGACTTCGTCGAGAGGATGGCGAAGACCGAAGTCGGCATGCCGCGCAAGGCTATCGAATGCCTCGCCTACGCCGGCGCCTTCGACAGCGTCGTGCCCGGCCGCAGCATCTTCGAGATGCCCTGCAAGGACGGCAACATCTTCCTTGACGCCCTCGCGCGCTACGCCGAGCTCTACAAGCAGGACAACGTCGACACCGGCATGAGCCTCTTCGGCGAGGTCGAGGAACTCAAGCCGAGCCGTCCCGAAATGCCCGAATGCAAGGACGCAACGATAACTATGGAGGCGCTCCACCGCGAGAAGGAGCTCGTCACGATGTACCTCTCCGCCCATCCCCTCGACCGCTTCTCCTTCGAGCTCCAGAACTTCACCAACACCCAGGTCGCAGACATCGCCGACAAGGTCGCCGAATGTAACGAGACCCAGAAGGAAATGCCCTCCGTTCTGGTCGGAGGCTTCGTCACGGAAGTGACGCCTAAGATGTCAAGGACAGGTCGTCCCTGGTGCAGCGTCGCAATAGAAGACTTCAGCGGCAAGTATGAGATGTCCTTCTTCGGCAAGGATTACGAAAACTGCAAGACCTTCCTCCAGAAAGGAGAGTTCGTATATATCGAGGGCGCTGTCGAGCCCCGCTTCTTCCAGAAGCCCGAGGAGAAGGGCAAGGCCAAGGTGGAGTTCAACTTCAAGATCAAGAAGATCTCACTGCTTGGCAACCTCGCCCAGACGATGGTCAAGACCCTCCAGCTCCATATCAACGCGAACGACCTGACCCCCAAGCTCCATGAGGACCTCATAAAGCTCCTGAAGAAGCACAAGGGAACGACGGCCGTATCGATGGTGGTCTTCGATCCCGCAACCCGCTACAAGGCCGAGTTCCTGGTCCGTAAATACCACATCTCCCCCTCCACGGAACTGATAGACGATCTGTCGGCCCTGGGGATAAACGTTACTATAGAGAAGAAGTAATTCCTAGAAGACCAGTTCCGCGCGTACGGGGAAATGGTCCGAGATGTAGGTGAGTTCGTAGTAGGACTTGCGTACGACCTCGAAGGTCGGACACTCGCGGAAACCGCGGTAGAAGATGTAGTCTATGGTGGACTGGCTGTCCTTGCGGCCCCACGCATTGTATGTTATGCCTGTATCTGTCGTCCTAGCGAAGATACGGGCATTGTTCATCTTGGGTGAAAGGACCTGGATAGAGGGATCGGACTGCTCGACGTTGAAGTCCCCGTTCAGAATAAGGGGAATCTCCTCGGAAGGGTCCATTTTTGCTATACGCTCGAGAAGGAGCTGGAGGCCGTTCCTGCGGGCCTCGACTCCGATATGGTCGAGGTGGGTGTTCACCATATAGAACTTGCGGCCGGAGCGCTTGTCCTTGAAGAGGGCCCACGTCGCCGTGCGGAAGCATGCGGCATCCCAGCCTTTCGAAGGGACGTCAGGAGTTTCCGAGAGCCAGTAGGTGCCCCATTTCATGAGCTTCACGGTCTTCTTGTTGTAGAAGATTGCCATGCATTCGCCTTCCTTCTTTCCGTCGTCACGAGGCACTCCTATGGACTTATAGCCTCTGAGCTCTCCATTGAGGATCAGCATCTGGGCGGGAAGGGCTTCCTGGACGCCCATGACGTCGGGCTTCTGGTCCTCGACCATCAGGAGAGTCGCCGGGAAACGGTATTGCCAGGAATTGGTGCCGTCGTTTGAGGCGGAATTCCTAATGTTGTAGGAAATCACATTGATCTTCGCCGGCTGGTCTGACTTCGGCTTGGCGGAGGAGACGGTACATATAAGGGCGGCGAGAGCCGCTACGATAAGCTTTCTTGTCTTCATTTTTGCTTGGTAGGGTAATCCTTACAAAATTAAGGATTTTTTGGCTACATTTGCGGAAAATCAAAGGCATATATGGAAGAAAAGAAGAAAAGCTTTGCCGACCTCGGCAGGATTGAAGCGATAAAGATGCTCTACGAGGGAACCCCCTACAAACCTTTTGAAAGCTCATGGTTCGAGACCGCCGGCAAGGGCTATTCGACCAATTTCTCCAAACTCTTCCTCGAAGGAATCGATTTCGACCTCACCTACTTCCCGCTCAAACACCTCGGCTACAAAAGCGTCGTCGCCGTTACGGGAGAACTGTACGCCGAGATGGCCCGCCCGAAGACCCTTTCGATTACCCTCGGCATCTCGACAAAGCTCGGCTTTGACCTCGTCAAGGAACTTTGGGACGGAGTCGTCTTTGCTGCAAAGGAGCACGGCTACGCTTCCGTTTCCCTTGACCTCCAGCCCTCCCTTACTGGACTCTGCATAGCGGTCAGCGCATGCGGCGAGACTTCGCTCCTTATGGCGAAGCGCCGCCCAATCGCCAAAAGTATGGACCTTATCTGTATCTCGGGCAACCTCGGCGCCGCCTATTTCGGCCAGCAGGTCCTCGAGAGGAGGATGAAGCTCGAGGACTACAAGATGCTTGTCGGAACCTATCTCAAACCCGAGCTCAAAGCTTCGATGCTCGACGAGCTCGAGAGCGCCGGGATCGTTCCCTCCTTCGGATATTTCGTAACTAAAGGACTTGCCGACGCGATGAGACGCCTCGTCCGCGACAGCGGCCTCGGCGCGAAAGTCTACGTCGACAAGCTCCCGTTTGCCGGAAAGACCTTCGACCTCGGGAAAATCCTCGACATAGACCCCATCTCGGCAGCGATGAACGGCGGGGACGACTACCGTCTTCTCTTCACAATCCCTATCGACAAGGCTGAGAAGTTCCGTCACGACTTCCAGACTTATGACATCATCGGTCACCTTGCCCTCCCCGAAGTCGGAGCTGTGCTCGTAACTCCCGACGGAGTCGAGCTGCCCGTCAAAGCCCAGGGCTGGCCCAACGAATAGGCCCTGATGGAGAGGTTTGTCGAAATAGTGAACAGCATCGTCTGGAGCCCCGCACTCGTTGTGCTCCTTGTCGGTGCAGGCCTCTACTTTTCGATAAGGACCCGTTTCGTCCAGGTACGCCGTTTCGGACACATGGCCCGCCTTCTCTTCCGCGGCGACGGCGCCGCCAAGAACGGCTCGGCCGGCTTCACCTCCTTCCAGGCCTTCTGCGTGGCGCTCTCCGGCCGCGTAGGCACCGGCAACATCGTGGGCGTCGCGACAGCGATAGCCCTCGGCGGTCCCGGCGCCGTTTTCTGGATGTGGGTGATAGCCCTTCTCGGCGCCTCGACCGCATTCATGGAGTCCACCCTCGCCCAGAAATACAAGTTCCGCCACAAGGACGGATGGCGCGGCGGGCCCGCCTGCTATATCGAGCAGGGCCTCGGTAAAAGATGGCTCGGCGTCCTGTTCGCCATCCTAACGATAGTAGGCTACGGACTGCTCCTCAGCATGGTCCAGTCCAACGGAATCTCGACCGCCTTCGAGAACTCCTTCTCAATAAAACCCATCATCACAGGAGCCGTAATAGTAGCCCTCCTTGCACTGATCATCGTCGGAGGAGCACGCCGCATAGCGCGCGTCGCCTCGATAGTCACGCCCTTCATGGCAGTCGCCTACATAATAATGGCGATAATCATCATCGGCATAAACTGGCGCGCTATACCCGGAGTGTTCGGCGAGATCTTCTCCTGCGCCTTCGGTGTCGATTCCGCTTTCGGCGGCATCGTGGGCAGCGCCATAGCGATGGGTGTCAAGCGCGGCCTCTTCTCCAACGAGGCCGGCCAGGGCGGCGGCGCGATAGTCTCCGCCGGCGCCGACGTCCGTCATCCCGCCCAGCAGGGCCTGGTCCAGGGCTTCTCGGTGTATGTGGACACTCTTCTCGTCTGTACGGCGACAGCCCTCATGATATTATGCACGGGCACCTACAACGTGTTCGCGGAAGACGGCACGATGATAGCCGCGAACGCCCCGGAGATCGGCTCCAATTATGTAGCCTTCACCCAGGGCGCAATCAATACAGTATTCCATAATGCCGGGAGTATATTCGTCTCGATAGCCCTCGCCTTCTTCGCCTTCACAACGATGATGGCCTACACCTTCTACGCCGAGTCGAGCATCCTCTATATCTTCAGGGACAGCAGGTCAGACAAGGCCGAAAAGGCCGCCGTATGGGCCTACCGCCTTCTTTTCTTCGGCTCCGTCATCTACGGAGCCTCGACCGGCGCCGGCCTGATCTGGACCATCGGCGACATAGGCCTGGGCCTCACGACCTGGATCAACGTCATAGTCCTCCTTATCCTCTGCCCCCAGGCCCTCGCCGCCCTCAAGGACTACGAGTCCACCCTAAAATAAGATAGAGTGATTCATTCTTGATTCTCACTGTCTGCCATAAAACCGGCTAGGGAGACTCTTTTCTCAAAAAGCGGAGCCGTGTCGACTGGACACGGCTCCTTCTCTTTTTTAAAGTGCTAAGTTGTGAGACTTGGCCACGCATAGCACTATCCATTTGTCGCAAATATACAAAGACTTTTTAATTCACCAAAAATTTTCACGCTAATCCGGATGCAATTTGAATAGCAGAATATAGCGCATCATTATCCTTACATTTGTCAATCAGTTGCCGCAATTCCTGTTCCATATCCGCAAGACGGTTTACTGATACAATGCCCGTCAAATACTTGATAACAGCGACTGCACCTTTAAGGTTTGTCCTATCCGGGACAGAAGACAAATTAACAGGGCCTTTTGTCGTCAATGCTTCGCTAGCGACATAATCAAATAGGACCCCTCCATGTGCACAACGATTCCTCACACGCCTTACCGCTGTCAGATAATTATCAAAGGTCTTGATGGAGCGGATACCATGAGCTTTGCTGATTTCAAGACGTGATGACACATTGGAGATTGCATCAAACAAATCCAGCATCTCACCAATAGTCATAAACTCCAACGTTTTCCAGGCCGGTGCATATTTGCAAGGATGATTATGATGATGCCACTTGATGTATGGAGAGAGCCGCACTCTGTCGTATATTTCGCCAAACGTTCTACAATAACCGGGAGAAACAATCTTTTCATCAACAAACCAAGTGTCGTTGTTCTGATGCTTTGCAGACATATAGTTGACGATGGTAGTACGCAGATGAATCTCAATCCGGCTGATATACTTTAGGAGTATTTGTCGTAAATCGAAATCAAAATAATATAGACGAAGAACTGTTTCCAATGATATCGATGACTTGAAAACATGGTCTCTTCCTGCTTTGACTGGGTATTTCTTTTCAAAAGGAAACGTGTAGAACCCAAGGCGATAGAATCCAATATCAGATAATATTTCCAATGCCTTTTCTTCATCCGGAACTGCCAGCCCCAACTTTTTCAGATGTTCTATCTGCTGGGATAACGTTTTAATATAGTCGCTCATAGTTACATCGAAAAAAGCAGAAGGAATACACGAAGACCATCGGGGTCGTCATATATTTCTTCTGCTTGCTTGATGCAAAATTACGTTATTTCACTCACATAACCAACAAAAGAATCTCGCAATTTGGGATTGCGGGACTGCTGTTTCACATCCAATAAGACAGTTTCTGCCAAATGCGCAGAAATGCAAAAAGAAAGAGAAGAGGATATTAGCAACATCGCCAACAAAAAAGGTTGTAAAATGAGGAGCACAAAAGAAGAGGCTGGCCCTTGGGGGTCAGCCTCTTCTTTCAATATGGAGCGGAATTAGAGTTCCTCTACTACGGGAGCCTCGGGGGCGTTCTTCATTACAGAAGCGATGCCGGCTTTCATAGTCCTCTCGCAAGAGTACATCTGGCTGCCGCCGATAACCTGGCCGTTAGTGGCCTTGAGGTTGAAGAAAGGCTTGCCGTTCTTGGCAACCTTGATCTCGTAACGAGCCTCGACGGGAGCGTTCTTCTTTACGGACTCTACGCCGTTAAGACAGGCAGCTTTGGTAGTGTAGCCCTCGGAAGTGAGGATAACCTGGCCGTTGGTGGCCTTGAGGTTGAACTGGAATTCACCGTTCTTACGGGTTGTGATGACAAATTTTCCCATTGTTTTATAGTCTTATTGTGTTAGTAATTAAGCTCAATTATTCCTCCTCGGACTCCTCCTGGTAAGCCTTGAGAAGCTTGTCCTGGACGTCAGCGGGAACGGGCTGGTAGTCGGCAAACTCCATTGTGAAGGTTGCGGAACCGGCAGTGAGGGAGCTGAGGGTGGTCGAGTACTTGTAGAGCTCTGCGAGGGGAACGCGGGCGTTGAGTACGGAGAATCCACGGTCAGTACCCATACCTTCGATAAGGGCACGACGGTTCTGGAGGTCGGACATACAGGCACCCATGTAGTCGGAAGGAGTGAGGACCTGGACTTTGTAGATAGGCTCCATGATCTTCGGGCCGGCAAGACGGAATGCCTCCTTGAAGGCGTTGCGGGCTGCGAGGATGAAGGCGATTTCCTTGGAATCTACGGGGTGCATCTTACCATCGTATACGAATACGCGGATGT
>JAKSJS010000090.1 GCA_024398155.1 Bacteroidales bacterium
CCCGCAATGCCGCCTCCGGCTCCCTGAAGCTCACCAATCCCGACGAAGTCGCCGGCCGCGGCCTCGAGTGTACGCTCTACCACATGCTCGGCGAGGACCTTCCCTTCGAAACCCACGACCAGGCCCTCAAGGCCGCGATGAAATGGGGCCTTCCCGTATCCGACAAGCGGAAGATATGCCGCAACATAGTCGAGATCGATGCCTACATAAACCACTGGGACACAGCCCGCAAGTTCCTTCCCTATGCCACTGACGGCATAGTCATAACGGTCAACGAGCTCCCCTACCAAGCCGAGCTCGGCTACACGGCCAAGGCTCCCCGATGGGCCGTCGCCTATAAGTTCAAGGCCGAACAGGCCCTGACGAAAGTCCTCGGCATAGACTTCCAGGTCGGCCGCACCGGAGCCGTCACGCCCGTAGCCAACCTAGAGCCCGTCCAGCTCTCCGGCACCGTAGTAAAGAGGGCAACCCTCCACAACGGCGACATGATGGACGCCCTCGACATCCATATAGGCGACTACGTCTACGTCGAGAAAGGCGGCGAGATCATCCCCAAGATAACGGCCGTCGAGCCGTCAAAACGCGGCTCTGATGCCGTCAAACCCGTATTCCCCGAGTTCTGCCCCGACTGCGGGACGAGGCTTGTCCGCGACGAGGGCGAGGCCAAATGGTTCTGCCCCAACGTCGACGGCTGCCCGACCCAGGTCAAGGGCAAGATAGTCCACTTCATGAGCCGCAAGGCGATGAACGTGCTTGCCGGCGATGCGACGATCGACCAGTTCTACTCCCACGGTTACGTCAGGAACGTCGCTGACCTCTACGACCTCACGAAGAACGACCTTCTCCACCTCGACGGCTGGCAGGAGCGCTCCGCCGACCGTTTCCTTGAGAGCCTGCGCTCCTCGGCCGAGAAGACGCCCTTCGAGAGCGTTCTCTTCGCCCTCGGCATCCGTTACGTCGGTGAGCAGACCGCCAAGGCGATTGCCCGCCATTTCGGCGACATCGACTCCGTCATGAACGCCGGACGCGAAGCGCTCCTCGGCGTCGGCGACGTCGGTGACGTGATAGCTGACGCTGTCGTCGCCTGGTCCGCCGACCCCGCCCACCGCGAGATCGTCGAGCGCCTCCGCGCGAAAGGCCTCCACATGGTCGGCGAGAAGAAGGCTGACGCTCCCCTCTCCGACGCCCTTGCCGGCAAGACGATAGTCGTCAGCGGCAACTTCGCCATCTCCCGTGACGAGATCAAGGAACTCATAGTGAAACACAGCGGCAAGGTCTCCGGAAGCCTCTCCAAGAAGACGAGCTTCCTCCTCGCCGGCGAAAAACCCGGTCCCGAGAAGGTCCGCAAGGCCCACGAGCTTGGAACCGAAATACTTACAGAGCTCGACTTCTACAAGCTTCTTCCCACTTCCGGAAATGCCTCCGAGGCCCCCGGGGACGAGGCGCCGGTAGAAGCCGCGCCTGCCGAATACATCCCCGAAGACGGGATACAACTAAGCCTGTTCTAGAGTTATGGTAAAGAAACTTGGAAAGATAAAGGAAACCGTCTGGTTGACCCTGGACACTTTCGCTGAGAACCGCATGGGGTTCCAGTGCATCGCCCTCGCCTACACGGGCGCAATGGCGATTATCCCCTTCGTCGCCTTCCTCTTCTTCTGGGGCAACGGTTTCGGCTTCTCCGACAAGATAGCCGCTATCCTCTATAACATCATACCGAACTATCCCGAGATCATAGACACGATACTCGACAAGTCCAACGCGATACTCGACTCCCTCCAGTCCGGATGGGTCGGCCTCATCGGCGGTATCGCCTTCCTCTGGACCATCCTTTGGATGATGTTCCAGGTCGAGAGGGTGTTCAACAACGTATGGGGAATAAGGAAGATCCCGAGAAAGCTCTACAAGCGTTTCTCCTTCTACTTCATCCTCCTTTTCCTCTCCCCCTTCATCGTTATGCTCTTCGGTATCGGTATCGCCCTCTACACGAACGCGACGAGCCTCATAGGTCTCAACCTCAGGATCTCCGAGCTCAAGTTCCTTCCGACCATACTCGGATGGATCGCCTTCGCCGCGATAGCCGCGCTTGTATTCTCCGCGATGTACAAGTGGATCCCCGCTCCGAAAGTAATTTATAAGAACGCAATCAAGGCCGCGCTCATAGCCGGCCCGATATTCGCGATATTCCAGTATCTCTACCTCGAGACCCAGATGTTCGTCTCCCGTCTCAACGGCGTCTACGGAGTGCTCGCTGCCATTCCTCTCTTCCTGATTTGGATGAATTTCAGCTGGCAGATAATCCTCTACGGAGCCGAGCTCTGCTACGCCCTCCAGCACGTCGAGACCTACGGCAAGGACAACGTCGACTTCGTTGACCGCAAGGCCTCCGAAGCCGAGCTCGACTCGATCGACGGGAAGACGGAAATCAATCTCAAGAAAGTAAATAGAAGACGTTTAAGGAAATATGGCAAACGTAAGTGAGTTTACACAAGCGGATTACGACGTAATCAACCATGATTATGCCGAACTCTATGAAGCGGCGCGCAAAAGATGTGCTGGCGAAGAGGAGCTGATGATAGTCCAGCAGGCATTCGAGTTCGCCAACAGCGCCCACAACGGCGTGCGCCGGCGTTCCGGCGAGCCCTACATGCTCCACCCGATAGCCGTCGCCAAGATAGTCGTTGAGAAGATAGGCCTCGGCTGCAAGTCGATATCGGCCGCCCTGCTTCATGACGTTGTCGAGGATACCAGCTACACGATAGACGACATAAAGCTACGTTTCGGCGACAAGATAGCCCTGCTCGTCGACGGGCTGACGAAGATCAAGACCGTCCTTGACCGCGAGGACCAGGCCAAGGAGGTAAGCAACCAGGCCGAGAACTTCCGCCGCATCCTCCTGACGATGAACGACGACGTGAGGGTTGTCCTCATAAAGCTCGCCGACCGTCTCCACAACTGCCGCACGATAGAGTTCATGCCCGAGTACAAGAGGGAGAAGATCCTGAGCGAAACGATGTTCATCTTCATCCCCCTCGCCCATCGCCTCGGTCTTTACGAGATAAAATCCGAGATGGAGGACATCTGGCTCCGCTACAAGGAGCCCGTCGCCTTCCGCGAGATCTCCGACAGGATCAATCTCAACTGTTACGAGAAGGAAGCCCAGATCAACGACTTCATCGCCCCGATAGAGAAGGCCCTGACAGCCTCCGGCTTCGATTTCGAAATAAAGAAACGCGTCAAGACGCCTTATTCGATATGGCATAAGATGCAGACCAAGGGCGTCTCCTTCGACCAGATCTACGACCTGTATGCCGTCCGCATCATCTTCAACCAGAAGCCCGACGAGGAGGAGCGCGACCAGTGCTACCATATTTTCTCGATCATCACCGGCATCTACCGTTACAAGTCGGACCGCATGAGGGACTGGGTCAAGCATCCCAAGAGTAACGGCTACGAAGCCCTCCACTGCACCCTCATGTCCAATTCCGGAATATGGGTAGAGGTCCAGATACGTTCAAGGCGTATGGACGACATAGCCGAGAAAGGTATCGCCGCCCACTGGTTCTACAAGAAGGAAGGCGTTCCTTCCGAGAAGGAGAGCGAGATGGACAAGTGGCTCCTCAAGATCCAGCACATCCTCAAGAACCCCGACGTCAACGCCCTCGAGCTCCTCGACATAATCCATAACGACCTTGTCTCTACCGACATCTTCGTCTTCACCCCGAAAGGCCAGCAAAGGTCTATCGTCAAGGGGGCGACAGCTCTGGACTTCGCCTACCAGGTCCATACCGCGATAGGCAACAAGGCCGTCGCGGCGAAGGTCAACATGAGGCTCGTACCTCTCAATTATGTCCTCCATTCCGGAGACCAGGTCGAGATCATCACAACCCAGGGCAACATCCCCAAGCGTGAATGGCTCGACTTCCTCGTCACGCGCAAGGCGCGCAAGGTCGTCTCCGACTTCTACAGCGAGGAGATCCAGAAGGAGCTCCAGGCCCAGAAAGAGGCCGAGGACAAGAAGTCCCGCTCCATCCTCTCCCGCCTCCGCAAGTCCACAAGCGACGAGAGCACACGCCACGACAAGTACATCCTCGCCGAGCGCTGCCGCCCGACCCCGGCCGACCCAATCGTCCGCTTCAAGCGCTCCGACGGCCATATCGTCGTCCACAAGAAGAGCTGCCCCGTGGTCGATTCCCTTGCCTCCAAGTTCGGCGACACGATAGTAACCCCCTCTTGGAAGGACATCGCCCTCGACACCCAGGTCCTCATCGGCCTCACGATAGAAGGCGTCGACCGCACAGGCCTCCTCAATGAGATAAGCCACTACGTCTCCCAGGTCATGAACGCGGACTTCAGGAAGCTCTACTTCTTTGCCGAGCAGGGAATATTCAAGGGTGAGGTCGAGCTGTTCGTCCACGACTCCGACGAGCTCGAGCGCCTCATCAAGAAGATCTCCGGCATCGACGGAGTCCAGAAAGTAACAAGAAACGATTTGTAAAAGCATGAAACTTTCCGACAGAATACTGCCCGCCATATTTATCGGTCTTGTCGTCGTTGTCGGCGCGATTGCTTCGCACTCGTGCGCCAATACCACGACGCCCCCGACCGGTGGTCCCAAGGATACGATTCCGCCCGAAATCGTCAAGGTATCTCCCCTCTCGGGAACACTCCATACCCCGACCCACAAGACCAAGCTCAAGTTCACCTTCAACGAGTATGTCGTCGTTAAGGACGGAAAGAGCATCTTCCTCTCCCCGCCCTCGGAAAAGAGCCCCAAATACAAGATTTCCGACAAGAGCGTGATAGTCTATTTCGAGAACGACCTCGATTCCAACAGGACCTATATCCTTGACCTCACTAACGCCATCGGCGACAACAACGAGGGCAACATGTTCCCGGGATACACTCTCGTGTTCTCGACAGGCGACCACATCGACTCGATGGTCGTGACGGGAACCGTCCGCGACTGCAACACCCTCAATCCAATAAAGGGCGCTACCGTCATGCTGTATAAGGACCATGCCGACTCAGCCCTCTTCCTTCACCGTCCCGATGCCGCCTGCAAGACCGACGCATGGGGCTTTTTCGCTATCCGCAACCTCCAGGACACCGTCTACAGGAGGTATGCGATGATGGATGCAAACACCGACACCATGTATCAGCCGGAGAATGAGAAGGTCGCCTTCGTCGACACCCTCATCAAGCCGACCATGGTCGCTGTCGACTCTCTCTTCGAGCTTGGCAAGTACGACATGAAGGATACACTGAACTGCCTTGCAAGGAAGTCCGAGGTCGACCTGGCGCTCTTCCGCGAGAAACCGACCAAGCAGATGATCGTGAACAAGGAGCGTATCGGCGAGAGGACCGCATACATAACCTTCATGGCGCCCAACGCCGAGATCGACTCGATCTGGATCAAAGGCATCTCGCCCAGCCGCCTCATAACCCAGTTCAACCTCCAGAAGGACTCCCTCGAGATCTGGGTCAATGACGCCCGCAAACAGCCCGACACCCTCTTCCTTAACGTGGACTACATGAAGACCGACTCGCTCGGCGCCCTCGTCAAGACCCACGAAGTCGTAAAGCTCTCCAAACCCCGCGAGCTTGCCTCCGCCGCCAAGAAGTCGACCAAGATAAAGAAGGAGGACACCCTATGCGTCTTCACCATGACCGCAACTCCCGACATGGTCGAGCAGTACGGCTTCCAGATGGAGTTCAAGTACCCTATCGTCGAGAACGGATTCGACTCCCTCGTCTTCAGCTACATCAATCCCAAGCAGCAGGAGATATCGGCCAGGTACACTGTCGAGCAGGACTCCCTGAACCTCAGGAAATATACCGTATGGCCGAGCGAGAAGCTCCTCCCCGGATATGAATACAAACTTAAGATACCCCACCGCAAGTTCAAGGATATCAACGGATTCTATAACGACTCTCTCGAGACGAAAGTAAGTCTCCCGAACGACGACAAGCTCTCGACATTGCTCATCAACATGAACAATGTCGGAGGCCGCAAGTACATAGTCGACCTGCTTGGAGAGAAGAAGGACAAGGTGATCCGCCAGTTCATAATCGACAGCGACCGGACCCTCACCTTCCCCTACCTCAAGGCCGGCCAGTTGTACATCCGTCTGACCGAGGACCTGCACCCCCACGGCCTGGTCGATACCGCGAACGTGCTCGAGAAGCGCCAGCCCGAGAAGGTCAAGTTCTACAAGCTCGAGGACGGCACCGAGATGATCGACATAATAGAGATGACGGAGATCGAACAGACCCTTGACGTCGGAGAGCTGTTCAAGTAGACAGTGCGCTTATGAAGATGAATGTTAGACATATCCTGCTTACCCTCGGCCTTCTGGGCCTTGCGCTGCCGGCTTTCGCCCAGTTCGAGTCCCAGATAGAGACCGTTCCCGAGGACAAGCCGATAATGAGTGATATCTACCTCGACACGGTCAAGGTCGTCAAGAACTCGGCCATCAACGACTACAGCATGATAGGTATCCAGGGCGGCGCAGGTCTCGGCATGATGTACTGGAACCCCTCCAAGTCCCAGTCGATAAAGTTCACGCCCTACAACTTCGGCGTCATGTATACGCGCTACGGGAAGATGTTCGGCTACATGTCGTATTTCGGCTTCCAGGCGGGCGTATTCTACGGCACCGAAGGCTACAAGATGAAGCCGTCCCGCCAGGATGACGGATCGGAGATCCTCTATCCCATGGACGGCGTCACGAAGGAGACCGAGGCGCTTATGACGATGGTCGAAGTCCCCATGCTGGCCCATTGCCACATAGATTTCTGGAAGATGAAGATAATCGTCAATCTCGGACTCTACGGAGGCTACCGCCTCTCGATCCACCGTGACGGCGACCAGGTGCCTTCCGAATACGTCGACAACTTCACCTCCTACAACAAGAGGTTCGACTACGGTATCAAGGGAGGCGTCGGATTCGGTTTCGTGTTCGATCCTATAGAGATCCATCTCCAGGCCATGTACAAGCAGTCCCTCCAGTCGATTTACGCCCCGGATTACTATAGCGAGTATTACTACCGCTTCGCCTATCCGATGAACTTCATCTTCTCGGCAGGCATCCATTACCAGCTTACACGCCGTACCGGAAAGACCAACAAGCAGCTCCGCCAGGAAGCTTATGACAGGGTTTACGGGACCACTCCCGTAGAAATTTTGAAAGACAATGAGTAGAGAAATAAAAGTCGGTGGACTTCGCCTCGGAGGCGATTGCCCGGTTAGGGTCCAGACAATGTGCAACACCCATACTAATGACGTGGAGGCTTCGCTCGCCCAATGCCGCCGCCTTGCGGCTGCCGGCGCCGAGCTGATCCGCCTCACCGTCCCCTCTATGGCTGACGTCGAATGCCTGAGGGAAATCCATTCACGCCTTCGCGCCGAAGGGATAACGGCTCCCCTCGTCGCCGACGTCCATTTCTCCTCGGAGATCGCTATCGCATGCGCCTCCTTCGTCGAGAAGGTAAGGATCAACCCCGGCACTTTCAACCCCGATTTCTCTGTGGCCTGTCAAAAGCTTTCCGAACTTATCAAGGTCTGCAAGGAACATGGTACAGTGTTGAGAATAGGCATGAACCATGGCTCCCTCGGCTCTAGAATAACCAATCTCTACGGCAATACTCCCGAAGCGATGAAGGAAGCGGCGATGGAATGGCTGCGCCTTTGCCGCGACAATGATTTCGACAATATCGTAGTGAGCCTCAAGGCAAGTAACACCGTTGTTATGCTCGAGCCGTACCGTCTCCTTGCCGGCGCAATGGCCGCCGAGGGGATGGAGTATCCACTCCACCTCGGCGTGACCGAAGCCGGCAACGGAGACTCCGCCCGCATCAAGTCCGCCGTCGCTATCGCGACCCTCCTCAAGGCCGG
>JAKSJS010000091.1 GCA_024398155.1 Bacteroidales bacterium
CTCCGGCCTCGCCGAGATTGGCAACTTCTTTCTTGAGAATGATCTTCATAACGCTCTAATTATTTAAGGAGGTCAGTTACATATGGGAGAAGGGCGAGTGAGCGGGCGCGCTTCACAGCCTGGGCTACCTTGCGCTGGAATTTGAGAGAGGTTCCGGTGATGCGGCGAGGAAGGATCTTTCCCTGCTCGTTGAGGAACTTCTTGAGGAACTCAGCGTCCTTGTAGTCTACATACTTGATACCTGCCTTCTTGAAACGGCAGTATTTCTTCTTGCGAACCTCTACTGTAGGAGGGTTCAGATAACGGATTTCATTGTTCTGTGCCATAATTCTTTCCTCCTTGATTATTTAGCCTGCTTGTTTGCTCTTCTCTTCTCAGCATATGCTACAGCGTGCTTGTCCATAGCGAAAGTGAGGAAGCGGATGATGCGCTCGTCACGGCGATACTGGGTTTCGAGTTTGTCAATAAGCTGAGTGTCAGCCTTGAACTCAATGAGATAATAGAATCCGGTGGTCTTCTTCTGGATAGGATATGCCAGCTGCTTGAGACCCCAGTCCTCTTCGTACACGATTTCTCCACCATTCTCTTTGATGAAGCCTGTGTACTTAGCTACCGCTTCCTTCATCTGGCTGTCAGACAAAACGGGAGTTGCAATGAAAACGGTTTCGTACTGTTTGATCATTTTGTTTGTAATTAATTGTTATATAAAAATTTAAATCCGAGTCGGGACCCGAAGGCCCACAAAACGGACCGCAAAGATAGCAATTATTATTTCAGCAGCAAAAATTTTTCCTTACTTTTGTATCCGGAAAACATTGATATAGAGTTATGACACCCCTTATACTTGGAAATATCGGAACCGGCGAGATCATCATCATCGCCATGGTTGTGCTCCTTCTCTTCGGAGGCAAGAAGATCCCCGAACTCATGAAAGGCCTCGGCAAGGGCTACAGGAGCTTCAAGGACGGCATGAGCGGAATCGAGAAGGAACTCGACGAGATCAAAGAGGACATAGAGAAGATAGATGAAAAGCCCGCAGACACAAAATAATCCCGACGAGAACGGATCGATGTCGTTCTGGGACCATCTCGAGGTATTGAGGTGGTCGATTTTTCGTGTAGCGATTGCCCTGTTCGTCCTCATTATAGGGTGCTTCATAGCGATGCCCTATATCTTCGATGACTTCATCCTCGGCCCGACTGACGGTGATTTCTTCATCTATCGGATGCTCGCCGGGCTCGGCAGCGAAGCCGCGAGCAAGGCTCAGCTCGTCCCCAATTTTGGAGGAGACTTCCATGTCGACATAATCAACATCAATGTCGCGACCCCCTTCCTCAACCATATCTCGACCTCCTTCTGGCTCTCCCTCGTGCTGGTATTCCCCTACCTGATCTACGAGGCCTGGGCTTTTCTCAAGCCCGCCCTCTACGACAATGAGAAGAAGAGCATAGGCGGAGCGTTCCTTTCGGGGACCTTCCTTTTCTATATAGGTTGTGCCGTAGGATATCTCGTCGTATTCCCCCTCACCTTCCGTTTCCTCTCCGGATACCAGGTCGGTGAGCTCGTGACGAACCAGATATCCCTCAACTCCTACATGTCCAACTTCCTCACGATGATATTCATCATGGGACTGGTCTTCGAGATTCCTATCCTGGCCTGGGTCCTCTCCAAGCTCGGCGTCCTCAAGAAGCCCTTCCTCAAGAAATACCGCCGTCACGCCGTCGTCGTACTCCTTGTACTTGCGGCCCTTATAACTCCCTCCGGCGACCCCTTCACCCTCTCGGTTGTATTCCTGCCCCTCTACCTCCTCTACGAAGTCTCCATCCTTGTCGTCAAGGACGAGGAAAAGGAAGAAGAAGTCGAACAGGCATAACGATATCGCCCCATAAAAAAAGGGCTTCCGAATATCCGGAAGCCCTTTTTTCATATATAACAGTTCAGAGACTATTTGACAAAGGGGGCGGCGAGGAGATACTCGGCGCTTTCCTTGCAGGTGCGGAGGATGTCGCCGTAGCTGGAGCCTTCCATCTCGACGATGTATTCCTTCATGCCGGAGATCTCGGAAGCATTGAAGATTGCGTCGAAACCTACCATACCGCTCTGGCCGACCTCAGCAACGTCCTTTATGTGAAGGAGAGGGAAACGGCCGGGATAGCGTTTGAAGTACTCTACGGGAGCAGCCTTGCCCATGCAGGCCCAGTAAACGTCCATCTGGAAGAATACGAGGGCGGGATCAGTGTTCTCGAGAAGGAAGTCATAGACGACCTGGTCCTCAACCTTACCAAACTCATGGGAGTGGTTATGGTATCCGAAAGGAATGCCGACCTCGGCGAAGAGCTTACCGACCTCATTGAAGAAATCACAGTAAGCCTTGAGGCCTTCGAGGGTCGAAGGAACGGGGAAGGAAGGGTCGATGACATACCTCATGCCGGCTCGGACGGAAGCGTCAACAGCGACTTTCCAGTCGTTGAGGATTCTGGTGAAATCGTGGTTTGCGAGCTCCTCTGCGGTGGGGTTCATGCAGATATGGGCGGAAACGACCTCGAGGCCGGCGGCCTCGCAGTCAGCCTTGAACTGCTCGGGCTCTACGCCGTAGAACTTACCGTCGCCGTAGCATGCAGCCTCAACACCCGTATAGCCCATCTCCGCGATTGCGGAGAGGACTTCTGCGTGGTTTGCGGCATAAAGCTCGGGATTGCCGATGAGCTCTCTTACGGAATAAAGCTCGATTCCTATCTTCTTTGCAGGGGTGCAGCAGGACGAAAGGGCCATAACGGCAACAGCGGCCATTGCAAGAAACTTCTTCATATCCGTATGCTATTCAAAGAGTTTGACGCGGATGTTGCGATAGTATACGACGTCGCCATGATCCTGGAAACCGAAGTAACCTTTGTGGTCGTCGCCACCGCAGTTGTTGAGAAGCTCGAAAGCAAGGGGCCATGCCTGCTCGCTGAACTTGGACGCCTGGAGCATTTCGGTCCAACGGGGAGTCCAGAGATGGTACTCGAGGACGTTGGCGTCATTCTGATAGTGGACTACAGTACCCTGGAATACCATGATCTTACCCTTGTTCCACTCTCCGTAAGGATTCTGGTTCTGGGGGTTGGCGGGGATCATGTCGTAGAGGGAAGCTGACTTGCGGTTGCCGTCTACGCCGAGGAATGAGTCGGGATGGTTGGCATTGTCAAGTATCTGATACTCGGGGCAAGAGATGTAGATAGGCTGATACTCATACTCGCCGTTCTCGTTCTTTACAGCAGTCTCCTTTGCGAGATAGAATACACCGGAGTTGGCAGCTTTCTCAACCTTCCATTCGAATTCGAATACGAAGTTCTGGAACTGGTGGGTGAAGATGATGTCGCCGCCGTCGCCCATCTGGGCTTCGCCGCCGCCTGTACCGTTGAATTTGATGCAGCCGTCCTCAACGACCCATTTTGAAGGGACGTGGTCCTTGCCATAGCCTCTCCAGCCGGTGAAGTCCTTGCCGTTGAAGAGTACGTAGTAACCTTCGTCGTCAACCTCGAGTCCGGCGAGGTCGGTCTCGGGGGCCTCTACGAGAGTGTAGTTGCCCTTGTCGATGTAATTAATCTCTGCGGTCTCGGCTTTTTTCTGGCCGCAGGAGACTGCGACAAGAAGAAGAGCCGCAGAAGCGATAAGTGTAAATGTCTTTTTCATGTTTGTGATAATGTTAGTTCGTTCTTGATTTATGCTTCCTCAGGCATCTCGGGGAGATACCAGCCTTCGCGATATTCCTTCTTGATGAGGCTGTTGGCGTAAGCGTTGGCGTCGACGGGATCGGTCCAGTCCTTATTGAAGGTGGGGTGACCGTCGTGGATCTCGAAGCCGTCCTTGATGCATGTCTGGATCGTAGCGCCTTCGGGAATATTGGTGAAGCGCATGTTCTTGCCATCCCACTCGAGCTCCTGGTTGAGGCCCTGGAGACGTACTGCGAGGACACCCATGTCCACCATCTCGGTGAAGGGACCGGCTACAGAGAAGTCGGAAACGGAAGGAACGCGTACTGAAGGATGCTCCTTGCAGGCGCGTACCCAGTCCTGCTGGTGGGAAACGGTTACTTCGCGCATAACCTTGGGAGCGTCGGGAACACGGCCGGAAAGGAGATAGGGATCCTTGCCGTAGCAACCGCAGATGAGGGTATCCTTGCTTCCGTAGAAGATTACGCATCCGCCGGCGTCATTGAGGTCCTTGCCTGCGGGGAGTCCTTTAGGACGTACGGGCTTGATACCGCCGTCATACCAGTATACCTCGACCTCGGGCATGGAGACTCTCTTCATGTTGTCACGGGCGGGGAAAGTGTACTTGACGCTCTGGGCGGTAGGACAGCAATCGGTAAGGAGGAGGGTGGAGCTACCCTGGACTTTGGAAGGATAACCGAGTTTGAGAGCAGTGAATACAGGGTGGAGGATATGGCAGGCCATATCACCGAGGGCACCTGTACCGAAATCCCACCAGCCGCGGAAGTTCCAGGGAGTATAGATCTTGTTGTAGGGACGCATGGGAGCGGGTCCTACGAAGAGGTCCCAGTCGAGAGTCTCGGGAATCTCGTCGACAACCTCGGGACGGTTGAGGCCCTGGGGCCAGATAGGACGGTCAGTGAAGGCCTCGACTTTGCGGACCTCGCCGATTTCGCCGTTCCATATCCATTCGCAGGTCTTTCTTACGCCTTCGCCGGAAGCACCCTGGTTACCCATCTGGGTAGCGACATTATATTTCTTGGCAAGCGCAGCAAGAAGACGTGACTCATAAACGGTAAGGGTAAGAGGTTTCTCGCAATAGACGTGTTTGCCGGCTACGATTGCGTTGGCGGCGATGATGGCGTGGGTGTGGTCGGCGGTAGCTACGATTACGGCATCAGCCTCATCGAGCATCTCGTCGAACATGACGCGCCAGTCCTTGTACCTCTTTGCATCGGGATACTGCTCGAAAACGTGTTTCGCATAAGCCCAGTCCACATCGCACAGACCGATGATCTCCTCAGTCTTGGCGACCTCGGCGATGTCGGCTGCACCGCGTCCGCCGATACCTACGGCGAGGACTTTGAGCTTCCTGTCAAGAGGAGCGGGAGCAGCTACGGGAGCGGCCTCGTCTTTCTTCTTGCAACCAAATGCGGCGGGGGCTACAGCGAGTCCCATCGCGGCGGCAGTTCCGGTCTTGAGGAACGACCTTCTTGAAATTTCGTTTGACATAATGTTAGTGATTATTAGTGGGTGAATAATAGATTATTTAGTGGGGATAGCCTCGAGGACCGCTTTCAGGAAGGTCCAGGCCTTTGCTACAGAGGGAATGTTGGCCCTCTCGTCGGGAGAGTGGGGGCTGAGGAGGGTGGGACCGCAGGAGACCATATCCCAGTTGGGATACTTGCCTCCGAGTATGCCGCACTCGAGACCGGCATGGATAGCCATTACGGCAGGCTCCTTGCCGAAGAGTTTCTTATAGACATCCTTCATCGTATGGAGGATAGCAGAGTTCGCATTGGGGGCCCAGCCGCTGTAGCCTCCGGTGAAGGAGGTCTCAAGTCCGGCAAGGTCGAATACGGACTGGAGCTTTGTGGCAAGGGCTTCCTTGGCGGAATCGACGGAGCTCCTCAGGAGGGTCTTGACCATGAATTCGCCCTTATAGGCCTTTACCATAGCCATGTTGTTGGAGGTCTCGACAAGTCCGGGGACGTCAGCGCTCATCCTCTCGACGCCGTCGGGACAGGCGAGAAGGGCGCGGACGAAGTCAAGCGCATCGAGCTCGTCGACATATAGGCACTCCTCATGGTCGCAGCTCTCACCTTCGGCACACTTGTAAGGTTCGAAGATGAATTCGGCATCGGGATCGGTCGTCGCATACTCAGACTTGATCTCGCCGGCAACGCGGTCGAATACGGCTTTCGCCTTTCCGACCTTCGCGGGCTCGACATAGACGGTCGCGAAGGCCTCGCGGGGAATTGCGTTCCTCAAAGTGCCGCCTTCAAGGTCGATGAGTCTTACGTCAGCCTCGTTCATAAGGGCATAAAGGACTCTCGCTGCAACCTTGTTGGCGTTGGCGCGGCAGAGGATTATGTCCATGCCGGAGTGGCCTCCCTTGAAGCCTTTGACGGCGAGGGACCAGCACTCGAGACCGGCTTCGGGTTCCTTCCTTTCATATTTTCCGCTTACAGTGGCGTCAAGGCCGCCGGCGCAGCCGACATAAAGCTCGCCCTCCGTTTCGGAGTCGAGGTTTATGAGGATGTCGCCGTCAAGGACGTCGTCCGCAAGGTTTTCAGCTCCGGTCATGCCGGTCTCCTCATCGATCGTGACGAGAAGTTCGATGGGGCCATGCTTGATGTCGTCGGATTCGAGGACGGCAAGAGCCATGGCGACGCCGAGGCCGTTGTCGGCGCCAAGGGTGGTACCCTTTGCGCGGACCCAGTCGCCGTCGATATAGGTCTCGATAGGATCAGTCTCGAAATTGTGGACAGTATCTGCGTTCTTCTGGGGAACCATGTCCATGTGGCCCTGGAGGATGACGCCTTTCATGCTCTCGCAGCCGGGAGTCGCGGGCTTCCTGATAATAATGTTGCCGAGCTTGTCCTTGATTGTTTCAAGCCCGTGGGAAATGCCGAAATTATAGAGATACTCACTGATCTTTTCCTCGTGCTTGGAGGGGCGGGGAATTCTTGTGATAGCGTAGAAGTTCTTCCAGACAATCTGGGGGTCGAGGTCTTTAATACACATAGTTTTCTGTTATTTATTATATGTACGCGCGTTTTATTTGGTCATGAGGAGAAGGGGGTAGCTGCCGGTTACGCCAAGCTGGTAGACGGGAGTACGGGTCTGGAGGACTACGTCGGAACCGTCGAGGAGCTTGATCTGGCAGATTGCGGGGATCCTGTAGTATACGAAGGGGCCCTTGGCCTTGCGGTCAGCCTCGGTTACTTCCTGGATCTCCTCAGCATCTATCTGGAGGAGGATAGGACGGCCGGAGATGTTATCGCCGGGAACGAGTCCCTGGGTCTCCGATATACGGAACGCGATATATTTCTGGATAGGTTTAGAGGGATCGGGGATTACCTCGAACTTGACTTTCTGGGTCTGATACTCGCTGTAGCCGGTGAAGAGGGAGATGTACTCCTTCTCGAGGCGGGAGATTTCCTCGATGGCGGTTCCCATCGCCTGGCCGCTGTAATTGGCATCCGTGTCACCGGTAAGGATCTGGACTCTCGTAGTGCGGAGCTTGAAGATCATCTGGGCGGCTTCCTCGGCCTTTTTCTCGGGGGTCTTCTCGACGACTGCGGACTGCTGGACAGCAACCTTGCCGTTCTTGTAGAGAGTCATTTCCTCATCCATGAGGTTGGAGCCGACGCCCTTGGCAGTAAAGTCGCCCTTCGTTTCGGGGGCGAACCTCCATTCGTCAGCGGAATGGTTCACGCCGTTCATGCTGATAAGGCCCTGACGGGTAAGCTTCATGAGGGAGGCGTCAACATTCTTGCCGCCGGCAAGGATAGTATAGCGGGCATTGAGGTCGGCTTCCACCTTGGGAAGGATCCTGACAGAGGAAAGGGTATATACGGTCTCGTCATCCTGACGGGCATTGATGCCGAGATATTTCTGGGCGTATTTGGCGTAAGGGCCGGCGAAGAAATTCTCCTTTACGGCCTCTACCTCGAGGGTGAGGGTCGTGGAGGGGAGAGAATATACTACTGTAGCTTCGGGATCGGCTTTCTGCGCATTGGCAACAAAAAGCGACGAAACGAGAGCGATTGAGGTTAAAACGATCTTTTTCATCTATTGTATAGCACTTTTATTGTTTTTCCATCTTTTATGTGTCCAGAGCCAGTTGGCGGGAGTCGCAAGTATTTCCTCCTCGAGATTGCGGCAGTATTCCTTCGTGATC
>JAKSJS010000092.1 GCA_024398155.1 Bacteroidales bacterium
CACCGCTGATCTGGATAACTACGCCTTTGAATTTCTGGAGTCTCTCCTTGTCACCCTCTTTGATCTTGAAGGTTACTGTGATTGTATCACCGGCTTTGAACTCGGGATATGTAGCGACCTGCTCGTTTGCAAAAGCCTGGTCTACGATGTTGATAAGGTCCATTTCTTTATAAATTTATGTGGCAACGTGGTTCTCAGTCTCTACTCGACCAGAGGTTGCTTATTTTTTGGGACTGCAAAGGTATAAAGAAATTTATTTCTTCCAAACTATTTATGAAAAAAGTTGAATAAAAGTTACTCAAAAATGGATTTCAGCTTGTCAAAGAAGCTTTCGTTGTCCTTTTCCTTGCCTGTTGTCTTGAAGGAATCGCTTTCTCCGAGCTTTTCGAGTATCTCCTTCTCTTCCCTCGAGACTTTCTTGGGTATCCATACGAGTATCCTTACGTAGAGGTCTCCGGTGCCGTAGCCGTTGAGGGAGGGAAGGCCTTTGCCGCGGACGCGGATTGCCGTCCCGGACTGGGTGCCTGGCTCGATCTTCACCTTGTAGGGGCCGGAGAAGCAGGGTACCGTTATCTCGCAGCCGAGTACTGCGTCGGTGATAGAGATTACCTTATTATATATTAGGTTGTTGTCCTCTCTCTTGAAATCCTTGCTCTCGACTTCGTCGATTATCACGAGAAGGTCTCCGTTTACACCGTGGTTCTTGGCTGCATGGCCCTCGCCGCGTACGGAGAGCTCCATGCCTCCGACGACTCCGGCGGGAACCTGGATCGTTACAGTGTCTTTCTGGCGTACGAGGCCGCTGCCCTGGCAGGTGCGGCAGGGGTTGGTTACAACCTTGCCCTCGCCTCCGCACTGCTGGCAGGTCGAGTACTGGACAGTCTGGCCGAGGAAGGTGTTGACAACACGCTTGTACTGGCCTGTTCCGCCACAGGCGGAGCAGTTCTTTATGTCGGAGGAGTTCTTCGTGCCCTTGCCGTCGCAGTCGGGACAGGTGTGGAGCCTCTGGAGGCCGACTTCCTTGCGTGCGCCGCTCGCAATCTCCTCGAGTGTCATGCGGACATGGGTGCGGATATTCTGGCCGCGGTAGACTCTCTGGCCGCCGGAGGTGCGTCCGGAGCCGCCTCCGAAGCCACCGAATCCGCTGAATCCTCCGAAGTCGAAGCCGCCGGCGCTGAACCCGCCTCCGAAGAGGTTGTTCAGTATGTCGTTGAGGTTGCCGAAGCCCTGGCTGAAGTCGGGACCGGCCTGGCCGTCGAAGGCGGCATGACCGAACCTGTCATACTTGGCCCTCTTCTCCTCGTTGCCGAGCACGTCATACGCCTCGGCAGCCTCCTTGAACTTCTCCTCGGCTTCCTTGTTGCCGGGGTTCTTGTCAGGGTGGTACTGGATAGCAAGCTTCCTGTAGGCTTTCTTTATTTCGTCGGCTGTAGCGGTCTTGGCCACTCCCAGCACTTCGTAGTAATCTCTTTTAGCTGCCATGTCTGAAGATTAAATTGCGACGACTACCTTGGCGTAACGGATGACCTTGCCGGAGAGGGCGTAGCCGGTCTGGACTACGTCGAAGACCTTGCCTATTTTGTCCTCCTCGGGAACGGGGAACTGGGCACCTTCCTATTGCGTCGATAGGCTCTAGTCCCTTGCTCTTGAGATAAGCCATCAACTTGCTGTATATCAGTTCGGTACCTTCCTTGGCAGCTGCGCTGTCCTCGGAAGAGGCGAGAGCCTTGAGGGCTCTTTCACAATCGTCGAGTATGGGGAGGAGACCTTCTATCGTATCCTTGGCGGCGGTCGCTACGAGGTCGAGCTTCTCCTGGGTGTTCCTTCTTCTGAAGTTCTCGAACTCGGCCATCAGGCGAAGACGCGCGTCAGCGGCTTCGGCGGCTTTTTCCTCGAGTTCCTTCTTCTCCTTCTCGAGAGCTTCTATGCGGGCTTCGAATCCCTTCTTGTCCTGTTTCTTTTTGTCCTGTTTTGTCTGGGGCTCAGCTTTCTGCTGGGCCTTCTGCTCCTCGTTCTCTACGTTAGCTTTTGTTTCTTCGGTTGCCATTATGTCGTGTGTTTCTATTCTATTTGAAAAATAGATACACAAACACTCTGCCACTCCGGAAGGACTGACATATTGTCACTAATCGGCATGGATTGAATGTCCCATGCTGCCGTTGTTCCTGTCTCAAAAAAGCAGAAAATCAGCCAGAAATAGAAGCCTTCTTTTGTGACGCTAATGTTTTGCCGATAATGAAATTTTGCTATCTTCGCAGGACATAATCAATGGACGACATCCAAACCACAAATCATTTTTTTAATTATATAACCCCTTATTTGTTATTCATGTAATGAGAAAATGTTATCCCACATACGCGATGTTAATATTGTCGCTACTATGCTCATGTTCTAATCTTAATGAGGAAATTGTTGAGGATGACGGAGATGCCGAGCTCTTTGAATCATTTGATTCGAATCATGATATTGGTGTCATAAGTGGGGACGGAGTACCTTCTGACGTATGTTTCCCGAGAGAAGGATGGACCCAGTTAAATCGTGACAAGGATGGGAACATCCTGCCGGAGTCAAAAATTTATGCCGCCGCTAAAACTGATGAGTACGGTTCCGAGTATAACCTTGAGATAGTGTTCCGTGAGTCTCCGGGAAAAATTGTTGACAACGACCTTGAGTTTGTCTCCGGACGAGTAAATGCGGATATGTACATATCGTATATGCATGTCCCAGCTCACTCTCCCGGATTTCCAGCTGATGGCCTGGGGGGACCGACTAACGCGTATCATGTGAAGGTCAGACTGTCCGGAAGTCCCGAACTGCATACCGGTGAGAACGGTGAATGCCTGAAAGGAGAGGTGAAGATGATCATGATTATGGCGAACAATGACAAATTCCTGTTTCTTTTCAACGAACTTACTTTGACTCGGTACGGATTGTATGGCCTTGAGTCCATGGGACGTTTTTACACCTGGCCGGAATTCCCGCAGATACTTATTTTCAAGAATTAGCAAATTCATCGGCGGTCGTAGAAATGTAAATACCAACTTCCTGATAGCTAGTTACTTAACCAATACCGTCGCGGCGTTTTGCCGCGACGGTATTGTGTAATGCGATATGAATCAGGGGTTTAACCTTGGGCGAGGCGGAGTATACGGCGGCGGAGACCGAGGATTATGCGGCGGAAGGGCTTCAGGAGTTTCCAGATTCTGGAAAGAATCCTGAAGCCTTTGCTTTCGAGGTCGACGGGCCTCTTGCCGTTCCTAAGGATGAATGAGGCTTTGGCCATCACCTTGTCCTTCGCTGCCGTTTCGGTCCCCTTGAGGTTGCCGTCGCCCATCAGGGTGAGGCGGCCGTTGCCGTCCATGCTTATGAGGCGGTGGAGGACGTACCTTTCAGGGGCGACCTCGCAGAGGAGGAGGTCGCCGACCTTGTAGTCCTCGGCCTTCGTGAGGACTATCGTGTCCTTCCTGTCCCTTATGAAGGGCAGCATGCTGTTGCCCTTGGCCATTATCGAGACGGAATGGCCTTCGGCGACGAGACGGGCGACTTCGGGAAGGAGTATGTTGTTGGCTATAGCTTTGCTTTCCATGCGGTGATCCTATGCCTGGTGGGCGGGCCTCAGGAGGTCGACGGCCGTCTTGACGGGGTTGAAGGTCTCGAGAGGGACTTCACTTGCTCATGGCGCCGTTCCAGAGGCCGGGGAGCTCAAGGGCCTTGAGCTCGCGGCCCTCGAAGCTCTTGGAGCTTATGAAGCCGGCGTCCTCATCGACATAGTCGGGAAGGTTGAACTTCTCGCCGTTGAAGCGCCTGAGGCAGCATACGAGGTCCACGGGATTGAAATGGGTGGCCTTCGAGAGGGCCTCGCGGGCGGCGGGGTCGTCGGGATTGATCTGGACGCTCTCGAGGATCTGGAGGGAGGTGGAGCCGTCCTTCTCACGGATGATGAAGGGACCGCCGCCGGGCTCGCCCTCGTTGCGGACCATGCCGCAGACGCGGATCGGGCGGTCGAGTACCTTGCGGAGGCGGGCTACGCGGCTCTTGCAGTCGTCAGCTTCGGGGAGCTCGATCGAGAGGTTCTCGTAGAGGTACTCCTCGATGTCGTTGCAGAGCATCTGGCACTCGGGGGTCGCAGTGAGGTCCTCCTTCGGGGCGTTGTAGCCGGGGAGGAGGGGATAGACGTCATAATATCTTATGTTGTCGCATGTTACGGCGTCGAGCTCGAGGAGGAAGCCGTGGAGGGTGTCGCGAAGCTCGAGGGCCTTGCCGAGAAGTATCTTCTTCCACTTGGCGGTCGTCGGGAGCATCTCTTCCTTGGCGACGTTGTCTATGTTCTTTATCGATACGAGCTCCTCATCAATCGCGTTGAGGTTGTGGATGAGGGCGCCGTGGCCGGCTGGACGGAAGAGGAGGCTTCCGTCAGCCTTGCGGAAGGGATTGCCTTCGGCATCGACGGCTATAGTGTCGGTGGACTTGTCCTGGTAGGTGAAGCGGACATTGTATTTTACGCCATAGCGGGCCTCGTACTCGTCCTTGACATCGGCGAAAGCCTTGTCGAAGAGCTCTCTGTGCTCGGGGGAGACGGTAACAGTCAGGTTGGCTACGTCGCCTTCGGAGCGCATGTATTCCTGGGCCTCGACGAGGTGCTCGGCGAAGGCTGTACGCGTCTCGCCGGAGGGATAGCGGTGGAACTTGAGGACTCCCTTGGGCTTCGCCCCATAGGCGAGGCCTTCGTCAGTGAGGGTCTTCGAAAGTATGGACTTGGGATCGTCGCTATTGAAAAGTTCCGGGTCGTAGAAGGCGAATTTCTCTATGTTGGCGCAGAACTTCTCCGAGTTCGCATTGGGCTTTTCAAGACCGGCGAAAAGGTCCTTGAACATGCGTGAGGCGGCGCCGGAGGCGGGAACGAACTTGCATTTGCCGTCGGCCGAGGCGGCAGACTCATAATATTCGAGGGCTGCCTCCTCCTCTTCCTCCTCGAGGACCATTATGCCGCGTCCGGGGGTTGCGGGGGCGACTATGTCCATCCAGGGGAATCCTGTCCTGAAGCGTTCTACCTGTTTCCTTGCGGTCTCGGGGCTGATCCCGAGAGATTCCATCTGCTTGTAATCCTTTTCTGTAAACATATCTTTATTCTATAATTCTATACTGATTTCTCTCCTATATTTATATGTGTTCCTCATTGCGGCGAAGTCGCCCTTGAAATGGCGGAACATGAAGTCGTCGGTGAAGATAGGGTAGTTGTACTGGAAGATAGAGGCGATCTCACCCTGATTCTTGCCGCGGAGGTCGAGCATGACGGGCTCGTGCTCGGGGTTGTCCGTCGAGGGCTCGTAGCGGTAGAGGGCCTTGATGCCGAAGTACCTCGCGACAGCCTGGACGGCGGAGGCCGTTCCGTTGATCTTGCCCTGGAGGGAGTAGCCTGCTATATGGGGGGTCGCTATATCGACGGTTTTCATGCGGTCCTTGTTGATGTCGGGCTCGCCGCGCCCTGTGTCAATGACGATGGCGCCGAGTTTGGACCGGGCCTCGAGGAGGGCCTCCTCGACGACGACCTCGCCTCGGGAGGTGTTGATGAAAATGGCTCCGGGACGCATCAGGCTGAAGAATCTTCCGTCAGCCATGTCGCGCGTCGTCTCGTCGAGAGGGGTGTGCATCGTGACTATGTGGGAGTTCTCGAGGAGATAGTCGAGGGAGCAGAAATCGTCGGGGCCCTCGACGGCCTCGCGCGGAGGGTCGCAGAGAAGGACGTTGAAGCCGAGGGCGCGGGCCATTCTCTCGACCTTGCCGCCTACATGGCCGACGCCTATTATGCCGAAGGTCGCCCCTTCGAGCTTTATCGCCTTGCGGGCGGCGATCCCGTAAAGGGCGGAGAAGACGTACTGCATCACGCCTCCGGCGTTGCAGCCCTGGGCGTTGTAGACTTTTATGGAATGGGCACGGCACCAGTCGAGGTCTATGTGGTCTGTGCCTATCGTTGCTGTCGCGATGATCTTTATCGACGAGCCGGAGAGGAAATCCTCGTCGCAGCGGGTCCTCGTACGGATTATGAGGGCATCGGCGTCGATGACGTCGTCGTGGGTGATTTCCGGGCCGTCCTTGTAAAGGACTTCGCAATAGGGCTCGAAAACGCCTTCTATGAAGGGTATGCCGTTGTCGATAACTACTTTATGGAGTTCACGCTTCATCTCAACACGATTTTCTTTACGTAGTTTTCATCGGGGAAGGCTTCCCTGACGAACAGGGTGTCCTTCGACAGCTTCTCGTTCATTGCCGCCGCCATCGCGTCGGTCTGGAAGGAGAGGGCGCTGCGGACCACGGAGGAGCTCAGGGTTATGTAGAGGATGCCGTCGCGGAAGTTGCGGCCCGAGGTATAGCGGGAGGCGCAGCTCACTTCGTCCCATGCCTTGAAAATGCAGCGCACGTTGACTCCGTTGGAGAGCTTTAGCTCCTTTATGAAGTCTCCGATGACGTCAGCCATCTGCTGGGGGTATTTGCGGGCTATCCTTGTCATCTTATCTCTGTGAATGTGCCGTCTTCGGTCTCGAAATAGGCACGGTCGGCAGTGAATTTGTCAACGAGCGCGGCCATGCGGACCTTGTTGGAGTCGGTTACGAATATCTGGCCGAAGTCCTTGCTCGCGACCATCTCTATGAGGTTGCTTATCCTTGTTATGTCGAGTTTGTCGAACACGTCGTCGAGAAGGAGTATCGGGGCGAAGCCGTAGGAGTCCTTCATTATCTCGTACTGGGCGAACTTGAGGGCCACGAGGAAGGATTTCTGCTGGCCCTGGGAGCCGCAGCGGCGTATCGGGTGGCCGTCCATCATGAAGATGAAATCGTCCCTGTGGACGCCTCTCGTGGTGTATCCGAGGCAGGAGTCCTTCTCGGAGGATTCGCTGAGGAGCTTCTCGAGCGGACCCTCGTCAAGCTCGCACCTCTACTCCATGCACACGCTTTCACGGCCGGAGCTCAGGATCTCGTAGTATTTGGCGACAAGGGGACTGAGCTTTGTGGCGAAGTCCCTGCGGGCCTCGTGGATGGGGGAGGCGAGAGCCGAAAGCCTCATGTCCATGACGCTCATGAGGTCGCCGTCGACAAAGCCGGACGACTCCTTGAGGAGCTTGTTGCGGCCCGCGAGAAGGCGCTCGTACTGCTGGACATTGGAGAGATAGGCGGGATCCATCTGGGAAAGGACGGAATTTACGAAGCGCCTTCTCTCCTCGCCGCCTTCGCTGACGAGGGAGACGTCGCTGGGGGAGACCAGGACGATAGGTATCAGGCCGATATGCTCGGAAAGGCGCCCATAGGGCTTGTCGTCACGCTTCAGGACCTTTGCGTCGCTGCCGGTCCTTACGGAGATCTTCGACTCGAGGCCGTTCTCCATAAGGTAGGACCCGCACATCGAGAACTCGCCGGTTCCATGACGGAAGTTGTAGCGGTCGGAGGTCCCGAAGGCGCTCTTTGTCATGGAGATATAGTAGATCGCGTCTATGAGGTTCGTCTTTCCGGAGCCGTTGGGGCCGGAAATGCAGTTGATATTCGGGGAAAAGGAGAGCTCCTGGAACGAGATGTTCCTGAAGTCTGATATTACTATTTTCTTTAGGCTCGGCATACATTTGCAAATATATCAATTTTTTTTGTAAATTTGCGGGCTGAAGTGATTTTGGGCCTATATGAGCCCGATTGAATCGATAGATAAAACAAAAAAAGATATGGCAAACGCAACAAAACAGGAGAAGAACGCCCAGGCAGTAGCCGAAGCCGTCTCA
>JAKSJS010000093.1 GCA_024398155.1 Bacteroidales bacterium
ACCAGGAGCTCAGGATTTCCTATAAGGAATACGCCTCCCTTGAAGAACTTTCTTCCGACGAGAGGTCACTTGCCGAGGCCGCTATAGCCGCGACCCGAGAATCGTACGCTCCCTACTCCAAATTCAACGTCGGAGCAGCCGTCAGGATGACCGACGGAAGGATCTTCACAGGAGCGAACCAGGAAAATGCCGCATATCCTTCAGGCCTTTGCGCCGAAAGGACTGCGATGTTCTACGCCCATGCCCATCGCGAGAGTGCCTTCATCAGCGAAATCGCTGTTGCAGCGGCCCAGAACGGGATTCTTCTCGACTCCCCCGCCACTCCTTGCGGCGACTGCCGCCAGGTAATGGCCGAGTTCCAGACCGAAAGCGGCAAGCCGATGAAGATTATCCTCGTAGGCGCCAGGAAAATATGGATTTTTGAAAGGGTCGAGTCTCTTCTGCCATTTATTTTTGACAGTTTGTAAAAAAACTCTACCTTTGCACTTGGGGTAAGTCTTGCACGACCAGCTCCCTCTGAAGTCCCCCAGGATCGGAAGGTAGCAAGGGTAGGAGGTCGTAGCGGTGCGATGTAAGTCGCTTACCCTTTTTCGCGGAAATAGCTCAGTTGGCAGAGCGTTGGCTTCCCAAGCCGAAGGTCGCGGGTTCGAGACCCGTTTTCCGCTCAAGAAGCCCGGCATTTTTGCCGGGCTTCTTGGCGTAAAACGGGTCAAAAATCAATAATGGGGGCACGTCCCCCATACCCCTCGGCTTCGCCGCGCTCAAGAATAGCCGGAGATCCCTCCGGCTATTTTTGTTCGAGAAACGAGCCTAATGACCTCATTAGGTTAACTCGCTGTAAATCAGGCAATAACAATAAACCGTCGCCGGAAATTCCGGAGACGGTTATATTGAAGATATTGAGCATCAAGGCTTTAGCGGCGAGATGGGGTTCGTCATTTAGTACTCAAGGCGCATGTTGTCGAGCCAGAGCTTGGCGGTCGAGCAACCGGTCATGTAGTCGCCGCGGTAGTTGACGGCACATATGATGATTATGTGGGTCGGCATACGGTCGAGCGAGCGGTAGTCAAGAGGGATCCTGAGCTCGGTCCACTCGGTAACGGTCTCGTTAGTAACGAAGTTACCGCAACCGATAATGCCGGGAGAAGAGGGCGTAAAGAGGGTCGAGCGCTCGTTCTTCGCCGTACTTACACGTACGGGAGAGTCGGCGGAGCCGCCATATCTGTGGTAGTCCCAATCGCCTACTCCGACGAAAATCTGGCAGCGGTCCTTGTCTCCAAGTTTCACGACATCATCTACAGGATAGTCATCGACACAGTCGACAAGGCCTCCCTGATACTTGTAGCTTAGAACGAGAGCCTTGGGGCGCGTAGACCAGGGGCGTCCATAGTGGACGGCTCCGGCAGCGCCGCCGATGATCTCGGTGAACTGGCCCGTAAAGATGTTTCCGCAGGCAAGGATGCCGGCGAGCTTGCTGGACTGGGCGCAAACCGCCCACTTGCCATCTGCCGAGTCGGGAACCGTAAGGATAACTCCCATAGTCGCGGTACCGTCGAGGCCGTCAGGGCCTTCGCCGTTACCCGAAGCCCACCATATCTTCTGGCAGAGAGGATCGGCATTCATCGGATCGAACCACTTGTAGTAATCCTTGCCGGTAACCTTCGTGACGACTTCGAAACTATGGTTGGGAAGCTGGGTGTCAGGAGCAGTAGTGAAAGTCTTGGTCTCGGACTCTTGAGCGCCCGAATATGCCAGGACTTCATACTCCGTTGAAGGCTCGAGACCGGTAAACTGGCCGGTATAGCTTCCGCCATCGGAGGTGACGTTCGCCTTGCCGAGGATATTCCAGACGTCCTCGCCTGCCTTGCGGTAACGGAATCCGTTGTCCTCGCCGGCGATACCGTCAGCAGTAATGTAGGCCTCTGTAGTCCATGGATTGATCTTCTTTATGTCGACAGAGAAGTCTATTACCTCGACAAAGATGCTCCATGTCTCCTCCACGCCGTACTTGGTGGTGAGGGATATGGACATTCCTTGCGAGAAATCCTTCATCTCGGAGAGTGTCCTGGAGTATTCGGTTATACCGTCCGGGCCAAGCTTGCAGGTCAGTACTTCCATGTCGGTGATATCGACCTTGCTGCTTACATAGACGATGACACGATGGTTGACAGCATCGATATAGGTGGATCCTATCTGGCCGCGTACCGAGAAGTAGCGGGCTATGTTCTGGGTCGCATTTATCGTCCATACATAAGGCTGGTAGGTCGTAAGGGTGACCTTCATCGGATTCGAGAGGTCATGATAGCCCGTAGCGATGGGCTCGACTTCTATCCTGCGGCCTTCGAACTTCAAGGAATCCTTGGCGGATATGCCTACCTTGCATTTCTTGATGTATACCTTTCTTATGTCGACCTGCTCATTGAGATCGACAGTAACGTTTCTCGTCTCGGCGTCTATTGCGACATCGAGCGCGCCATCCACCTCGAGAGAGACGAACGTAGGCACAAGAGTAGGATAAGGAAGGTCATTCCTCACCAGCCTCTGGTCGAACTCTTCGGGTTTAACGCAGGAGAAGAGTGAAAGCGCCATGGCAAGAGCGCATATGATTCGTATTGTTTTCTTCATGGCACTCTACAGATGGAAGGTCAGACCTAAATTGATGTCAAGCATATAGATCTCGCAGCGGCCATCCCAGTAACTGCGAGTACCGGTTACAGATACGTTCCTCGAGCCGGCCTCTTTGTACGAGGGAGTCGTCTCGTAGTTCTTGACATTGTTGAACGAGACGTCGGCAAGGCTCAGGGAGACGAACAGCGAGACGTTGTTCATCGGGAACACCTCGATACCGGGATTGAAACTGAGTTTGGCCTTGTTGGAGAAGCTGTAGTTTCCGTATGAGGAGCCGACGATGGTCTTCTGGAGGGAATATCCAAGGACTATGTCCCAGAAAAGTCCGACTATGCCCCGATTGTCGAGACCGACGTATGTACGATGATAGACATCGGCGGAGAAGCCCCACATCTTTGTCTGGAGGCCGAGTTCGCCGCCGAATTCAAGACCTTCGTTGAGAAGGTCGGCCACGCCGTTCCCGAGGTTGCCGTTCATTGTCGTGTAGGCAAAGCGGACTCCCACTGCGTGGTTGTCCGAATATGTATACCCGACGAACGGGGTGATGCGGAATACGGAAGCGGAAGCGTCGATATCCTTGAGGAAGAGGAAGAGTTCGCTGTCGTCGCTCGAAAGATTGGCGTAAGCGACCTGGGTACCCATCTGGATCTCACCCTTGGGTGCGATCAGATGGTTGGAGAGTTTCCTTGTATGGCGGCCGAGGGAATCGCGCTCGATGAGCGTTCCCATCTTGACATATTTCCTGGAAGAGGGGGCCTCGGACGGGTCCTGGGCATACGAAAGCCCGGAGGGGACGAGCATTGCACCTAGCGCAATAAGCAGAATTGAAAATAGCTTCTTCATGATACCTATCGCGTTTTATGGGGAATATAATACGTCACACCGATGCTGAGGTCCAGCGGATTGAGCATGAAGCCCGCGCTGAAGACGGTACCGGCACCATTGTCGATCTGGTTGCGGACCTGGTCCTTCCAGTTGTAACTGACGCCGACTATGCCGAGGCTCGCCTCTATAGCGAGGTTGTCGGCAAGGAAGGCGACCATACCGGGATTGACTCCGATATGGAGGTTGTAGTTATTCTCGAAAGTGCCCACGATCTCGCCTGTATGGGCTTCGGAAGCCTTTGACTGACCGATCGAGCCGCCTATCTGGCCTTCTGCGAACATCGCTATGCGGTTCGCGTTTCCAATCGGGATATACACTCTGTAGACTATTGCACCGGAATATTTCTGGCTGACATTGCAATAGTCCTTGAGTCCAAGGTCGACTCCCATCACGCTGAGCGATGCGCTCTCGATGTCAAGAAGGCCGCGGCTGTACGAGAAACGTGCGCCGAGACCCATGTTGTTCTTGAACATGTAGAGGAAGACCGGTTTTGCGGAGACATGGAATCCGTCGGAATTGATATCCTCGATAATAAGGAAATTGTGGTCCCTGTTGAGATGCTGGGTGTAGCCGACGCTGCCGCCGACCATCCAGGTTCCCTTGGGGATGAATTCCCTGGTCGGGAAATTCTCATAGCCGCGGTCGTAGCGCTGCGCCCCGGCGCTGAGCGCGCCGAGGAGCAATGCCGCGATTATGAGCGATAATCTCTTCATCTAATACTTATACTATTCGTAAAGGAATTCTACGCCGTCAAGCCAGAGCTTGGCATCGTCACTGCCGGAGAAGTAGTCGCCGTACATACTTGCTGCACAGGAGATCACTACATGGGTAGGATATGCGGTCGTAGTGTGATAGTTGATAGGAATCGTTATCTGGCGCCACTCGGCGTTGGCTACGGAAGTCTCCTCGCCGCCGTTGATCTTCTGGATTCCATTACCGAAGACTATGAGCTCGCCGTTGGCGATCGTGTTGCTGTCGGTGTAGTAGTTGACGAAGGTGGAGGCGTCGGTAGTATTGACCTTGATAGGGCTGTCCTTGGTTCCGCCATAGGTCTTGTAGCTCCATGTTCCGAGAGCGACGGAGATCTGGCAGCGGTCGTAGACGGACGTCGAGATGTTGGCGCCGGCGGGCTGGCCCTTGATGATGTTCATCTTCGAGGCAGTATACTTGACCCAGAGACGGAGAGCTGTAGGACGGGCGGTCCAGGGACGGCCGAAGTTGACACGTCCGCCGGAGGTACCGACAAGACCGTCGAAGTTACCGGTGAAGATGTTACCGGCGGCGAGCATGCCGAGGGTGGAGCCGGACTGGGCAAGGACTGAATGGGCACCTACGACACCGGTGTCGATGGTAGTGATGACGATACCCATACTTGCAGAACCGTTTACGCCTTCGGAGCCTTCGCCATTACCTGAACCCCACCACATGGTCTGGCAGGTAGGATCGTCACAGGAAGGATCATAGAACTTGTAGTAGCTTGCGCCGCTTACGGTGCTGTAGTGCTCGAAGCTGCCGTTAGGGATAGCGGGAGCAGCCTCGGTCGTGAAGGTCATGGGGTCACCTACATCCTCGCCTGCGACGACGAGCTTGTAAGTGTACTCCGTACCGCCCTGGAGGCCGGTAAGGGTAGCCTCATAGACGCCCTCGGAAGTGCAGTTGGAATCAACGGTAGTCCAGTTGACACCGTCAGCGCTGTAGGCGAACTTGACAGCGGTGGGATCGGGATACTCGGTCGCATCGACGTCGGCATGGACAGTAGCGTGGCCGGCCCAGATCTCATAGATGCTGGAAGCTGCAAGACCGGTGGAAACGGGCTCGAAGATGATCGTATCGTCAACGACGTCAGTGGAGTAGTCGACGAGGAGCTCGAACGAGATGTCACCGTCCTTGATGGTGTAGCGGAGGGTAAGGGCATAGGTCTTGCCGGGCTCTGCGATCTCCTCGATTGTAGCGCTCTTGGTGAAGGTCGAGCCGTCCTTTGCGAGGGTGCCTTCGAAAGTCCATTCGAACTGGGGCTCTACGAGGCCGGCAACGATGAAGTATCCTTCCGAGCCGGATTTGGTTGAGTCATATACGAGGGTGTTCTCGCCGATACCGATAGTTAGTGTATAGTCGGTGAAATTCTCGTCAACGGTAGGGTCGAAAGTGATCTTGGAGATCGCGTTATTGACCTTAGCGAGTACCTCGACGTTTGTGTTGACGCCGGGAGTGATCGTGAATTCCTTGGAGCCCTTGTAGCTCTTCTGCTCCCATGAAGCGTAGGCGGGGGCGTCCTTGGAAGCCTCGCCGGCGATCACGTCGCAACGATAAGTGTTGGCGGGAAGATAGATAGTCTCGGGGATCTCGGAATACTTATAGGAACGGATAAGACCGCTGAAGTCAGCATAGTAGATGTTGACGATTGCGCTCGAAAGGAGCTCGTCGGAAGACATAGCGGCTTTCGTCGCAGCGTCCATCTTGACACCGAGAGTGAGGCATCCCTCTCCCTCGGTTACGGGAGCGTTGACCTTGTTGCAGGAAACAGCGATGGCTGAAAGCAGTACTATGACTGCTGCAGAAAATATCTTTCTCATAACTGTCTCCCTCCTTATTTGTTGACGATCATCTGGACAAGGATGCTCTTCTTGCAGCCCTGGAGGTCAGTGATGTTCATAGTGAACTTGTGGGTACCGTAGTAGGGACCGATCATCATTGCGGGCTGGGCGGTGCTGAGGTCGAATGAGAGCTCAGTCTGGCCGTAGAGGTCAGCTCCGTAAGGGAAAGGAACGACCTGGAAGATGATCATGTTGTCGTCCGAAGGGCTGATCAGGTCGAGATGGGTTGCATCGGCTGCATTGACAGCGAGGGAGAAGGCCTCGTTGTCAGACTCGATGTCGACAGAGAATTTCTTGACTCCATTGGGAACGAGGGCCTTGAGCTTGAGGCAGACAGTAGGCGCATCGGTAGAAGCTATGATAGGGAAAACGATGTTGTCGAGGGAGGTGAACTCGGCGTCGCAGCCGGCCTCGTAGTCGAGGAGAAGTTCGATGCCGCCGTCGCCCTTGGGCGCGTCGGGATCCTCACCGATGACGGCCTCGTTGCCGGCTATGAGGTTATTAAGTTCAACATCGTCAACATAGTCGTTGATTACGATATCGAAAGTGGCCTGGCCTTCGGCATTGACCTTCTTGACGAAGCGTACCTGACGCCACTGCTTGGGGCTGATGCCTTCGAAGGCCTTGACCATCTTGGCGGTCTTGCCCTCGATCTTTCCGGAGAAAGTGACGGTCATAGTGGTGTTGGCGCCGTTGTTGACGGCGAAATATCCGGCTTCCTGCTCATAGGAAGGGTTGCCTCCGTTGTAGGAGAGTTCATACTCGAGAGGTGAACCGGTAGTGACCTCAACAGTCGTCTTGCCGTCTCCGGTAACCATTGCGAGGAACTCGTCGCTGTAGGCGACAGTTACCTTGGTCTGGAGGAGAGTACAGGTAAGGGCTCCGATTGAAGTGACTTCGCCGGCCTGGATATTGAAAGCGGTCGTTGCGCCGTATACGGGCTGGGCGAAGGCTGCGGCGGGAACATCCTCTTCAGTGCTGCGGGCTACAAGGGTGTAGTCACCGGCAGAGAGGGAAAGTTTGTTGTCATTGGCCTTTACCTCGGCATATGTAGCGGACTTAACGAGTTTGTCCTCGCTGTCATATATAAATATGGAATAGTTTCCGGAAGCAGCGGAAACAGCTTTTGTCATTATGATTTCCTCGTTATCAATCTGCAAGTCGGAGAAGCTGAGGAAACCCTCGGCCTGCGGCACGGAATTGACCTTGTTGCAGGAGGCGAGGACAAGCGCTGCAGAAGCAGCAATTACTAGAATCTTCTTCATATCTCTACACTAGTCATTAAGTTCAACATCTTCAAGATTTACCGTCTCAGTGGCGTCGTCGAAGGTAATCGAGATAGCGGATCCGCTCGCGTCGCCGACATCGAATTTGAGGGTATAGCAGGTCTTGGGCTCGAGCGAAGGATAGTTCTTCTCGAAGCTCTGGGTGTTTCCGCCCTGGCTTGTGAGGGAACCATTTACCTTGAAGGTCCACGCATCGACGAAGGCGCCACGGGTCT
>JAKSJS010000094.1 GCA_024398155.1 Bacteroidales bacterium
CCACGGCCATCGCTCTCAAGAGCGACTACGATGCCAAGTACGGTGCTCCTTCAGCCGGTGCGCCTAAGGTGTTCGTGAAGTATTTCTACGTGAATACTGCGACGGGCGAAAAGTCTGGCGAGATGCTCGCACTGGCAGTGCTTGAGGCAGACGAAGATTAGCCTGAGCCGTAGGCTGCAAGGCCGGTACTCAAGAGAAACCCTCCGTTGGCGGATGCCTTCGGAGGGTATTTTGTAATAATAATCAATGCATCAAAAAAGAATCGCTATATTTGCATCTAATTGAATATTAATAATGCGTTATTTATTCGTGAATTGACTGTGTAAGCTATATTAATTATTCTCGCAATTATGCTAATTGATAATTTTAGATCATACCTCGACAGTAGAAATATACAATCTACTCCTTTTGGAGAGGGAAATACTTCTTTGTCTTTCACTAACAATGGCTTGCATTATATTTTTGATGCCCCTGGTGCAAGCGACCCATATTTCTTCAGATTGCTTTTACCTGGCGTAGAACAAGCTACTGTTGATAATGTTCAATTCCTTCAGCAAAAAGCCTTGAGATTATCATCAGAAAAGAAAGTGGCCAAAGCCTACATTTTAGGGAATAGTGTTTGGATTTCAGCTGATTGCTTTGTCTATGGGGATTCAAATATCAATCAATTATTTGAGAGAGTAATTTATCTTCTAGAGCAGTCGATAAGTTCTTATCGAAACTATTCAAATCAAACAGAAGGGGAACGCTAGTATGGATATTTGGAGTAAGCTTCGTCCTTCTCAAGAGGAGATAGCAATAAAGAAAGAGCGAATAGTTGCTCGTAAGGATCTTCAGCTCGCTAAAATTAAAGCTGAAGAAGCAAAATACATCAGTAAAAGACATTATCAAGAATCGAAGATTAATGCGGATGCGAAATTATCTAAAGCAATCGCATTATTCCAGTCAACAAAGAACAACAATCATACTGCCCACTTGTGGTGGGTGATAGGCATTTTAGCGATATTACTCATCGGCTTTTCTGGCTATATCTTATGCTATTTGAGGCCACAGCTTTGCAATGTCGATACAGCTGACTGGCTTTCTATTATTTCTTTAGTTCTCTCAATAGTCTTGTCAATATTTGCTATTATGTATACATATACATCTAATGCACAAATACAAGATGAGTTTAAAGATATTAATAAAGCCGCAAATGATATTTCAACTTCTTCAAATGAAATTAGAACATCGGTTAAGCAATATGAAGAAATAGCATCCAAGATATTGAATGCTGTTAATGATGTTCCCAAAGCTGTCGCTCAACAACTCTCTACGGATACATCAAATAAATCATTTGATAGTGGTGCTTCGCCTGAATTGTCAACAATCAATGCAAAAGCTGAAGAGTAACCTAAATTAAAACATATCGTTGCTTCCATTGGGATAATAATTTATTGTTAAGAAGTTTGAGGCTTGTTGAATTTATTGGTCTGTTTTTGAAAATAATTCGGGCCTATAACACAAGAATATTCATGCAATCCACTTTCAATTTGTAAGCAGGTTTGTCAATGGTTACTTATGACAGTTTTGTTACTATTTTGTTACTCCGGGCGGTTTTGAAGAACAAACAAAATTGATTTACAATAGGCTATGGCAGATTCGAATTTCATAGACTACGTCAAGATATATTGCAGGTCGGGTAACGGCGGCGCGGGATCGATGCATCTCCGCCGTGAGAAATACGTCCCCAAGGGAGGCCCGGACGGAGGTGACGGCGGCCGTGGAGGCCACATAATCCTCCGCGCCAATCCCCAGTTCTGGACCCTTATCCACCTCAAGTACAGAAAGCACATAATGGCCGAGCACGGCGCGTCCGGAAGCGGCCAGCTATGTAACGGAAAGAACGGAGAGGATGTTGTGATAGACGTTCCCCTCGGAACCGTTGCGAAGGATGCCGAGACCGGCGAAGTCATCATGGAACTCGTCGAGGCCGGCGAGGAGAAAATTCTCCTCAAAGGCGGCCGCGGAGGCCTTGGAAACAACAATTTCAAGACTGCGACCAACCAGACCCCCCGTTACGCCCAGCCCGGTGAGCCCGGCTCCGAAGGATGGTTCATCCTCGAGCTCAAGGTCCTTGCCGACGTCGGTCTCGTCGGCTTCCCCAATGCCGGAAAGTCAACTCTTCTTGCGTCAATCACTGCCGCGAAGCCGAAGATTGCGAACTATGCCTTCACGACGCTCGAGCCCAATCTCGGGATCGTCAGCTACTATGACGACCAGTCCTTCGTCATGGCCGACATCCCCGGCATCATAGAAGGCGCCCACGAAGGCAAGGGAATAGGACTGCGCTTCCTGCGTCACATAGAGCGCAACTCCATCCTCCTCTTCATGATCCCCGCCGACACTGACGACTTCGCCGCAGCGTACGAGATCCTCCTTAACGAGCTCAGGATGTACAATCCCGAACTGCTCGTCAAGGGACGCGTGCTCGCCGTCTCCAAGTCCGACATGCTCGACGACGAGATGATAGCCTCGATAGAGCCGACCCTTCCCAAGGATCTGCCCCACGTCTTCATCTCATCGGTTGAAGGCCGCGGCCTCAAAGAGCTGAAGGATCTTCTCTGGAAGACTCTCCACGCCTAGTCAGAACCAGCGTTACAAGTCTGAAGAACATCCAGGCGATTACCGAGCCGGCCATAGCGCCGACGAGGATGTCGCCGAGGAAGTGTTTGCCGCAGAAAACGCGGCTCAGGGCCACGAGGAAGGCCCATACGTAGATGAATGCCCCGTACTTTGCAACCCATTTCTCCCCCGTCGTCGAGAGGGCGAGGAAAGTCGCCGTGGCGAAAGCGAAGGCGTTCGCGGCGTGGCCTGAGAAGAAGCCGTAAATATGGCGTCCGGGCTTCTGGAGGGCATACAGTCCGGCCTCATTCATGAGAGGGTCGCTCGAAGGACGGAGCCGGCATACGCTGTCCTTCACAAGGTTGCACAGCTGGTCGGTACAGACTATCGTTAGGATGGCGGCAAGGATATACAGCAGCCCCTTTTTCCATCCAAGACGCCATATCATCAGCGCCGCGACAAGGACATAAAGCGCGTACCACACCTTTACCTCGCTCATGAAAAGCCAGAAGGCGTCAGAGGCCGGGCAATGAAGCCCGTTCAGGGCGAGAGTCCAGGCCCTGTCGAGTTCGACTATGCCGCTGTAAAGGATCATTTCGTGCCGGTGCTGCCGAAACCGCCGGCGCCGCGCTGAGTCTCATCGAGGACTTCGACTTCCTCCCACTCGACCTTTTCATGGCGTGCGACGACCATCTGGGCGATTCTCTCGCCGGGATTGATGACGAAGGGATCCTTCGAGAGATTGACGAGGATGACACGTATCTCCCCGCGATAGTCGGCATCAATGGTACCGGGAGTATTGAGGACGGTAAGGCCGTGCTTGGCGGCAAGACCGCTTCTCGGACGGATCTGGGCCTCGAAACCGACAGGAAGGGCGATATAGAGACCGGTGGGGACCATAGCCCTCTCGAGGGTGCCGAGAGTTATAGGCTCTTCGATTGCGGCCTTGAGGTCCATGCCTGCGGAAGCTTCCGTTGCGTAGAAGGGGGTCGGGAAGCCCGACTTGTTGATGATCTTGACTTTCATGACTATAGTTCGGGGATTACGTTTATCATCTTGAGGGAGTTGGAGCCCTTGATAAGGACAGTAGCACCGTCGACGGGGTTTTCCCGGAGCCAGGCGGCGAGCTCGTCCGAGGAGGCGAAGCAGCGGGCGGAGGAGCCGGCTGCGGCGGCGAACTCGGAGCCGACGAAGAGGACCTCGCATCCCGGGATCGCAAGCGCTTTCGCGGCGATGCGGGCGTGCTCGGCGGCCGACTCGGCGCCGAGCTCCCTCATATCGCCGAGCATGGCGATCTTGCGGGAGGCGGAGACGAGGGCGAAGTTGTCGAGGGCGACATCCATCGACGAGGGATTGGCGTTATAAGCGTCGACGATGAGGGTATTGCGGCCAGTCTTCTTCATCATGGAGCGGTTGTTCGAGGGAACGTAGGCTTCTATTGCGGCGGCCGCGGTCTCGAAAGGAACGCCGAAAAAGTCACCGACGGCTATCGCCGCGAGGACATTATCCGCATTGTAGGCACCTACAAGGTTGGTTGAGATGACTCTCTCCCCTATCCTTATGCGGAGGAAAGGATGGTCATCGTCAGAGACAAGGACTTCCGAACCCGAGTACTTCAGGCCGTAAGGGACAGTCTCAAGGCCCATGCGGTCGGAGGCCATACCGACAAGATGGGGGTTGTCCTCATTGACGAAGACCTTCTTCCATCCCTTGGAGAGGATATAGTCATAGAGCTCTCCCTTGGTCTTCTTCACTCCCTCGAAGGAGCCGAAGCCGAGCAGATGGGCCTTGCCGACATTGGTTATGAGGCCGGTATCGGGGTGGGCAACGGCCGTAAGCTCGTCGATGTCGCCCGGATGGGAGGCGCCCATCTCGACAAGGGCGAGATCGTGGGTCTTTTCGGCAGCCATGTCAGAGCCGCGGAGCTTCAGGACAGTCAGAGGAACGCCTATGTTGTTATTGAGGTTGCCCTCGGTCGCGCATACATTATATGTAGTAGAGAGGACGGCATTGATGAGCTCTTTTGTGGTCGTCTTGCCGTTCGTGCCGGTAAGGCCGATTACTGTAACGCGGTTGCCTCCGGTAAGGACACCGTTCTCCCCGACAGTCGGGATGTTCACCTTCTCACGATGGTAGGCGGCAAGTCCCCAGAGAGTCTCAAGGGTCGAGGCGACCTTGAAGACGCGGGGGTCGTCGAGCTCACACTCCACGGAGGCGACGGCGTAGGAGGCTCCCGCCTCCAGAGCCTTCGCGACGAAGAGGTCGCCGTCGAAGTTCTCCCCCTTCAGGGCGAAGAACATCTCGCCGCCGGAGATACGGCGGCTGTCGGTAGTCACACGGCCGTCACACGAAAGATAGGCCGCATATATTTTCTTGATTGTCAGAATATCCATGTCATTTTTTAATGTTCGGCAATACCGTATCGGCAAGCGGAGTATTGATATCGTAGAATACGGAAGGGATGCCGGCGGCCAGTCCGGCCTCGACGTTCCTCATCGAATCGTCTATGAAGAGGAGTTCCTCGCGGGGAAGTCCTATCGTCTCGACAGCCTTGTCGAATATCTCGCGGGAAGGTTTCTGGACCTTCATGTATGCGGAGATGAACTGGGCGCTGAAGAGTTCCATGGGCATGCCTTTCTCACGGAAAAGTTCGGCTGTCCAGGCCATGGTGATAGGGTTGTTGTTCGAAAGGAGATACAGCTTGTAGCCCTCTGAGTGGAGCTTTCTTATAAGGGCGGCCTTCTCGTCGGAGGGGGCGTCGAGGAAGCTGTCGAAGGCCCGACGGACGTCGTCGTCCGGAGTCCCGGGAGACGAGTCGGCCTTCACCGCGTCGATGAACTCCTGCTCGGACATCTCGCCCGACTCGAGGGTCTTGAAGTAGCCTTTCTGGTGGCAGCAGTCGAGCATTTGGTCGATCTTCGAGAATCCTATTCTGTGGAAGGATTCGACACAACGGTCGAAGTCAAGTCCGACAAGCACTCCGCCAATATCAAAAATTATAGCTTTTGTCATATTATCTTTTCTACGGAATCGGGGGAGATCGACGCATAGGCAGTGCCGAGGAATCCCATTTTCACTGATATAGTCTTTTCGCCGTTGACCTCCACGAGCTCGGCCTCGAGCCCGCTCAAGGGGCCGTTTATGACGCGCACACGGTCGCCGGGGGCGAGGGGCCGGTCCGCGAGCGCGACCTTCTCGCGGCTGCGCGTGACCATGAAGCGGAAGTCATCCATCTGGTTGTCGGGGATTATCACGGGATGGTAGGTTCCTCCGCAAGTCATGTAGGACCTCAGGCCATAGATATCCCCAAGCAGCTTGATTCTTGTCTGCTCGTCGGTCTTTATGAAGATCATGTGGGGAAGGACGAGGCGGTCGACGAGTTTCTTCCTGTCACTGTACTGGACAAGCACTTTCTGGATGGGGAGGAAATGCTCGACGCCGAGGGCCGAAAGGGCCTCGGAGACTTTCCTCTCCTGACAGGATCCGGTATATGCCGCGTACCAACAGGTCTTCATCGATAACTGCTCAAGGGAAACATGCGAGAAACAAAGATACTCCATTTTTAGGTATTATCAAAGATAATATGTACTTTTGCAAGATATACGCACGCACATATATGAGCAACAACAGCAACATACAACAGGAAAAGATTGCCGAGCTTGTCGCAAAGCGCGCCGCGGCCCGTCTCGGCGGCGGAGAGAAACGCATTGAAGCCCAGCACTCCAAGGGCAAGATGACCGCCCGCGAGCGCCTCGCCCTCCTTCTTGACGAAGGCAGCTTCGAGGAGTACGACATGTTCGTCCGCCACCGCTGCCACAACTTCGGGATGGAGAACACTGTCTATGACGGGGACGGCGTAGTGACCGGTCAGGGAACAATCGACGGACGCCTCGTATACGTCTTCGCCCAGGACTTCACCGTCAGCGGAGGCTCCCTCAGCGAGACCCAGGCGGCCAAGATCGCCAAGGTCCAGGACATGGCCCTCCGTAACGGCGCCCCGATGATAGGCCTCAACGACAGCGGCGGAGCCCGCATCCAGGAAGGCGTATGCGCCCTCGCCGGCTTCGGCGAGATATTCGAGCGCAACATTCTCTCGAGCGGAGTCGTCCCCCAGATAAGCGGCATCTTCGGCCCGTGTGCCGGCGGAGCGGTCTACTCCCCCGCCCTCACAGACTTCACTATAATGATAAAGGACACCTCCTACATGTTCCTGACCGGTCCCGCAGTAGTCAAGAGCGTGACCGGCGAGACTGTAACCCAGGAGGAGCTAGGCGGAGCCGCGGTCCATTCCTCCAAGAGCGGCGTAGCCCACTTCGCCGCCGAAAACGAGGAGGAGGGTCTCGCGATGATACGCACTCTGCTCTCCTTCCTTCCCTCGAGCAACCGCGAGGAGGCCCCCTTCAAGCCGACAAATGACCCCGCGGGCCGTGTTGACGACGCCCTCAACGGGATTATCCCCGACGACCCGAACAAGGCCTACGACATGTATGGCGTCATCGGATCCATAGTCGATGACGGCGAGTTCCTCGAGGTCCACAGGAGCTGGGCGAAGAACATAATCGTCGGTTTCGCCCACATGAACGGCCGCAGCGTCGGCATAGTCGCGAACCAGCCCCGCATGCTCGCCGGAGTCCTCGACATAAATGCCAGCAGGAAAGCCGCCCGCTTCGTGCGCTTCTGCGACGCCTTCAACATTCCTCTCGTGACGCTCGTTGATGTGCCGGGCTTCCTCTGCGGGACCCAACAGGAGTACGGCGGCATAATAACGAACGGCGCGAAGCTCCTTTACGCCTACGGCGAGGCGACCGTCCCCAAAGTGACGGTAACCCTCCGCAAGAGCTACGGCGGAGCCCACATAGTCATGAGCTGCAAACAGCTCCGCGGCGACGTGAACTACGCCTGGCCCAGCGCCAACATTGCCGTCATGGGCGCCGACGGAGCCGT
>JAKSJS010000095.1 GCA_024398155.1 Bacteroidales bacterium
TGGTGTCGAACCACACGGGATTGTCTTTCTTCGCCTCGATCTCGAGGTAGCAGTCCCCCGCCTCGACATCAATGTCGACGCGGTGGTTCGCGACCTCCTTATGTTCAGTAAAGTCATAACTTCCCTGATAGTCCCCGTTGATATAGACGTCCACGTTGTAGCTCTCGGGAACCCAGGACATGCCGACCGCGGCGGCTATTTTCTGACCGACCTGATTCCTAAGGAGGCTCTTGTCAGAATAGTTCGCCAAGAGGGAGAAGTCGCGGTTCTTGTGCATTCCGAAGACACCGCATTTCTCAGCGAGCTTGATATGATAGGGCTTTTTCGGGAAATTGTTCCATGTGCTGTTGCCACGGCCCTTTATCTGGATCTTCGACTCGTACTCATCTACGTACCAGTATCTGTGTTCCGGGTCGGTTATCTTCATCGTAGCATCGATGTAGCTTGTCCTGTGGATGCGGTCAGCCTTGTAATCGATGTACACTGTCGGGTACTCCTCATATAGGGATACTTCGTATGTTATAGTGGAGTTGTCGTAACGGGTGAGGACATACTTCACGGGCTTTGCATAATTATGGGTCGAGACTCCGTTCCTTTGGAGAACGCCGTCAACATGGAGGGAGATGCCACGGAAGGAAATGTCCGGACAGAGTTCGGCGGCAAAGGCGTTCGACCTCACGCGGGAGCTGATTTTTGTGCCGTCGATCCCGCATTCTATGCTCTTTGAAAGACAGGGATTCTTGGAGGCGGAAAAGTTGAATCCCCATAGAGCACCGGCAGCGCTGGCGGAAATCCTGAACTCGCTGCCGTTTGAAAGATATATGTAGACAAAATCGAAGTCATACGCCACACACGCAAGTTTGGAGAGCTTGTTTCCGGCCTCCGGCGTCTCGGGGACTCCGGAAAAGGCTCCGTCCACATACCACCATCCCCTCTTTGAAATGACTTCGGGAAGTTCTCTCTCGAGGCAGTTCACGACAACTGTCACGGACCTGTCAAGCGTGACCGAGGAACCGTCGGAGAACATGAAAGTCACCCTGTCGCCCTCATCTTCTACATTGGAATACAGGGCGGCAGAGTGATATATATTGAAAAGGGTGTCTGACGAAACGCGTCTTTCCTCCGGGTACAATTCCTCTCTCACACAGGAACAGAAGGTGAGCAACAGAATTATGTATGGAAGAAGACGTTTCAATACAGCAGCTATTTATTCTTGGGTTTGGAGGTAACGACCTCTACGAAGTAGTCGACAATAGCCTTTGCCTGGTCGGGATTGACGGAGATATACTGACGGTCGCCAGTCTCGTCCTCGGTAAAGATAGTCGAGCCCTCACCCTCGACGGCAACCTTGCCCATCGGGGAGACGGTAAACCATTTGGAGCCCTCAACCGCATAGAGAAGGGCAGTCGGGTCCCACATGGGGCGGTCATAAGGCATAGGCTGGTATGACTTATAGGCCTCGACAACGGGATGGAGCCCATCGGCCCATCCGAAGTCGTTTTCGATTGATGCACCCGGATAGCAGGTCTGGATGCCGAGTTCGAAGGGAGAGGCGACAACGGGGGTCGGCCACTCTTCGAATATCACCTTGGCAGCGGGTACATCCTTCCATACATTGTATTCGTGGATGTCAGGGTTGTTGAAACAGCCGGCCATCACGATAAGGTTCTTCACTTTCTTGGCGACGAGAGCCTTGCCGTCAAGCTTGGAGTACTTGTCGGGGCCGGTCGCAAGGAGGCGGACAAGGTTCGTGGAGAAACCTACGGAGACGATAGTCACCGAATTGTCCTTGCGGGAGGAGAGTATCTTCCTGTAGAGCTCTGGAGCCTCGAGGAGGGTACTGTAGTCCTTGATCGAGCGGGCGAAATAGGGTTTGCCCTCTTCATTGTTGATGTTGACGACGGCCTTTGCGTAGTTTATGGCATCATCCTCACAGTTGGCTCCCTCATTGATAGTTCCGATAGGGATCTCAGGATAGCCGTACCAGGTATTGAGGATGTCGACGAATTCTACGGGAGCGGAGCCTTCCTTGTTGATGCAGATCGCAAGAAGGTCCATCTTGCCGGCGTCTACGAATTTGTATGCAAGGTCGACAGCAAGAGCATCATCGACGTCATTTCCGATATCGGTCTCGAGAATGATGGAGGGGACATCGGCAGCGGGCTGGGTCTTACAGCAGGCGACGGCAAACACTAGTGCAGCAATCGCAAAAAAGGCTTTCTTCAACATCGTATTATAATTGTGGCTTTATATTATATAAAAGGTCTCCCGCCCCGCATGAGGACGGGAGACCAAGATAGGTTTAGGAAATAGAAAACTTATTTCTTGATACAACGGATAGCGGTAGCGTAAGTCTTGATACCGTCACCCCATCCCCAATGGTCGCAGTAGTCGGTGAAGGTGGTGAGGAAAAGACCAGCATGGTCGTCATTGTGTGAGGTAGAGCCCCATACAGTGAGGAGCCAGGTACGATCAAGATATCCACCGGCAGAAGAGATCCAACCGGCAAAAGGAATGAACATACCGCCCTTTTCAGTGATGTTGGCGGCAGTTACGTCCTCGGGAACATTCTGGCCCCAGCCGATGATGGCACCGTTGGTAGTGAAACCACGGTCACCAGCGTTGACGCGAATACAGTTGAAGTTGTCGGTGGTAACACAGTGGTCATCGGACCAGCCGATGGTCTGGATAAGCTCCCAAGAGGTAGGAACGCGGTATCCTTCAGGGCAAGGATCGTTCTCGGGTTTCCAAGCAGCGTCGTCATCAACAGGAGTTGTTCCGTCCTCACCGAATTTAGTGTGGGAACCACCGATCTGGTAAGCCTTTACAGCGTCCATGTAACCCTCAACGGGAACCATACCGTCAGCGCTAGGGGTAGCGCCACCGAAAGCACCATTGTTCTTGGAGAGGTCATAAGGCCATGCCTTCTTGGAGTTGAACATGAAGAGAGATCCTACAGCCTGGATGTCAGTTGTGAATACACCGGCGTCAGCAAGGTTGTAGATAGACCATACGCGGCCGATACCATCCTTACCAGTGATGAGGACTTCACCGGCAGCGAGAGTAAGGGTCTTCTGGGTGATCTTGGCCTCAACGGTCTTGGCAGCGGTCTTTACGGTTACGAATACGAATCTTTCCTCAGTGAGGGAAGTAGCGTTCTCAACAGATACGACGAGGGTGAAGTCACCGTCACCGCCTTCTGCGTTAAGAGTAGCCCACTCGGTCTCCTCTTCGTTGGACCAGCCTGTAAGCTCGGCAGTCCAGGAGTCGTTGGACTTGATCTCAAGATTTACATCCTGAGCGCCGCACTCGATGTAGTTTACCATAGGAGCGATGGAAAGGGTCGCTTTGGGAGTGGGCTCGGGTTTGTCAGTACAAGCTACGAGAGCAAGTGCTGCACAAGCAAGGAAAAAGAATTTTTTCATGATTGTTTTTTGTTAATAGAAAAGTGATTAATAATTGGGATTCTGGTTCAGGTTAGGGTTGTTGTCGACCTCGACCTGGGGAAGAGGAAGACATTCGTGTTTACCAAGGATGAAGTTGTTGTAGTCTACATCGACTTCGCGATATGCGGCAAGGGTCTCCTCATCGAAGCCCCACCTCTTCTGGTCGATCCAGCGGACACACTCGAAGGCGAGCTCAAGGGCACGCTCGATCTTGAGGTGTTCCTTGAATTCCTTATAGTCAGTAAGGATCTTAGGATCGGTGTAGTAGTCACTGTTTGCAAGGGTCGGGAGGTTGACGCGGGTGCGGATTGCATCGACATAACCTATTGCCTTGGCGTTAGGAGCCTTGTTGATCTCGTTGAGAACCTCGGCATAGCGGAGCATCATGTCAGCAAGACGGATGGAGCGGACGTTGTTGTCGTTCCAATAGTAGAGGGGATAGACATCGGTCGAATACTTCTTGATGAAGACGCGCTTGTTGTCGGCAGCGGAGTACTGATATTCAGCCCATGTCTTGTTGTACATCTTCGTGATGCCGTTCTCGGGGAAGTCGGCGTCCATCTCCTGATACCAGCAGGTATAGTAGAGACGGGGGTCATTCTTCTGATCGAGGGTCTTCTCTCTCTTGAAGTACTCGACTATCCAGCGGTTGGCCTCGACGTTGTTCCAGCCCTCGTTCTTGGGAGACTGGTTGACTTCGATCTGGGTGGCGAGCTGGGCGTTGGCATCGAGATAGTTATCCGTCTGGTCGAAACCTACGTAGTTGCAAAGGGAGAACTGGATCTCATAGAGGGACTCCTTGTTGTTCTCGGTCTTGCAGCTGAAGTTGTCCTGCCACTTGGGTTCGAGGGAGTAGATGCTCTTGCCCTCGCCTTCGATGATCCACTCGAGGCACTCGGCAGCCTTGTCCCATTTGTGATGCTGGGCGTATACCTTGGCGAGAAGTCCGTAGGCGGAGCCCTTCGTAGGACGGGCCCTCTCGGAGGTTCTCTTGAGAGGAAGGTCGGCGATTGCGGCGACAAGGTCGTTCTCGATCTGTGTGAAGATCTCGTCAGGGTTGGAGTTCTTGGGCTGGTCGCCGGCAGAAGAGGTCTTCAGACAGAGAGGCTCATTGTCATAAAGAGCAGTGAGATAATAATAGTAGAAAGCACGGAGCCAGAGGGTCTGGGCCTTCATATCCTTCCTCGTCTCTTCACTGTCAAACTTGATCGCGGGGTCATCGATGTGGTCGAGGACCTGGTTGGCGCGGTTGATGGCAGTATAGTGCTCGCTGTAGATCTTGACCGTACCCTCAGCGAAGTTGTAGTTCGTGTATTTGAACTTCGTCCACTCGTTGAGCTCGGTCCATCCGGCGTAGCTTACGCCGTCATCGGCCATACCGTTGAGCTGGGTGTAGATGTTGCGGGTCCAGGTGCCCTGACGGTAGAACATGCCGTACACGGCATTCAGACCGGCATTGATATCGTCCTGGCTCTTCCAGAACATACCGGTCGAGAGACCGTTCTCGTTCTGGATGTCAAGCTGTTTCTCGCAGGAAGCAAAAGAGAGGGCCGCTGCGAAGAATGCGATTATTGCAAATACTTTTTTCATGTTGCGTTTCTCCTTTGTTTAGAATGTGAATGATACTGCGAACTGGACTGAACGGGGGTTCGGGAAGGAACAGCCGTCATATCCGATAGTGTAGATACCGCCATCGGAGAACTCGGGATCGAGTCCGGAGTACTTCGTGAGGGTAAGGAGGTTATGAGCCGTTACGGAGAAGCGGATCTGCTCGAACTTGATCTTCTTGAGGACAGACTGAGGGAGGTTGTATCCGAGAGTTATGTCGCTGAAGCGGAAGAACGATCCGTTCTCGAGCCAGCGGTCCTGGTCACCACGGACGTTTCTCGTGTCACCATAAAGGGCACGGGGAGTAGTGGTCGACGGATTGTCGGCAGTCCAGGGCTTGTAGTCGTTGAAGTTGTTCTGGTTGGTCGAGAAGTCTGCGGCAGTCGCACGTGCGCCGTTGTAGACCCACTGACCGAAGCGGCCGTAACCGGTAAGGGTAAAGTCAAGGCCTTTCCATGCGCAGGAGAAGCTCAGGCCGGCATAAAGCTTGGCCCAAGGGCTCTTGTTCTTGAGGACCTGGCGGTCGGCGGAAGAAATCTGGCCGTCGTCGTTGTAGTCTTCGTAGATAATGTCACCGGGCTGGGCATCGGGCTGGATGACCTTGCCTTCGGAATTGACATGGGCAAGGACTTCGCTCTTGTCCTGGAAGATGCCCTGGGTCTTGTAGAGATACCACATACCGAGAGGCTGACCTACCTCGGACTTGGATACGGAAGTGTACTGAACCGTAGTGGCATATCCGAGGGAGAGGATCTTGTTGTGGGTCGTCGAGAGGTTACCGTTGATCGAGTAGGAGAAGTCGCCGACAGTGTCGTGCCATCCGGCCTCGAACTCGAAGCCCTGGTTCTGGAGGGAACCGGCGTTCACTGTAGGAGCGCCGCCTTCATTACCGGTGGACTTGAGGATAGGAACGGAGAGAAGCAGTTTGGTACTCCTCGAGTAGTAGTATTCGGCAGAAGCCGTGAGGCGGGTGCCGAAGGCGACGAAGTCGATACCGACGTTGGCGGTCATCTTCTTCTCCCACTCGAGGTCGTTGTTCGTGAGGTTGGACTGGGTCTTTCCGATTACCTTGGTGTCACCGTCCATGATGGCACGGGGAGCCGTGTTGATAGTGGACTGGTAGTCCCAGGCGCCGATGTTGGAGTTACCGAGGGTACCCCAGTTGGCGCGGAGTTTCAGGTCATCGATCCAGGGAACGTCGAAGAAGCTCTCATTGCTGATACGCCAGCCTGCAGACACGGAACCGAAGGTGCCCCAGCGGTGGCCGTCGGGAAGACGGGAAGTACCGTCACGGCGAACAGTGCCCTGGAAGAGGTAGCGGTCGTCATAAGCGTAGTTCACGCGGCCGAAGTAGGATACGAGGAGGTACTCGATGTAGCTTCCGGTACATGTCTGGGTTCCGGTTGCTGAGTTGAAGGAAGTGATGTACTGGTCACCGACAGTAAGGGGATCGAGTTTCGTCTCACCCTTGTAGTCCTCCTTGAAGTAATCGTAGGAGAAACCGGCGACAGCACCGATGTTGTGCTTGCCTATTTCCTGATTGTAGTTGACGGTAGGCTCAATGAGAATCTTGTTATGGGCGGCAGTGGAGTAGCCGATATGGGCGGCGTCATCGCCCTGGCCCATCGTCCAGTTACCCTTCTTGCGGAGGGTGTCGGTAGCACCGAAGTAGTTCTTGTAGGAGACATTGAGCTTGGCGTTCAATATACCTTTTATGATATCCACCTTGCCATAGATGTCACCATACAGATACTGCTGGGTGTTCACACTGTGGAAGAGTTCCTCCTGGGCTACGGGGTTGAGAGCATAGGTATTGGCCCTGTCGGCGTTACCATAGCCGTATCCACCGGGATGAGCCTCGTCGTAGACGGGAATCGTGGGAGGCATCGAGATGAAGTTGGACCAGGGGCTTCCCTTGAGCTGCTCGGTCTTGGAGCGGGTGAAGAAGAAGTTCTCGCCGAACTCGAAGATGCCCTTGCGGCCGGAGGTGTTGATACGGAAGCCGACCTGGTTGAAGCCTGTGTACTTGAGAGCTCCGTTATCGTCCTTGTAGTTGATGGAGGCGTAGTAGTTCACGTCCTTTCCACCGCCGGAGAGAGAGACGTTGTAGTTCTGGATGACAGCAGTGTCGAGCATCTCTTCCTGCCAGTCGGTGTCACCGTCATAGTGGTTCTGGTGGGCTTTGACGCCGGGTACGCCCTGGAACATGGCGTTGTCATAGGCCATGTCGTCGTAGAACTTGTAAGTCTCAGTGTCCATGAGGTCATAGCGGGGCAGCCAGTATACCTGGGCGGAGCCGTCGAACTTGACCTTGAGACCGTTGGAACGGCCTTTCTTGGTAGTGATGATGACGACGCCGGAAGCCGCACGGGAACCGTAGATGGAGGCTGAGGAGGCGTCCTTGAGGACCTGGATGGACTCGATATCCTCGACGTTAAGGCCGAGCTCGATTTCTGGCGTCCGATCGGCATCATTGCCGAAT
>JAKSJS010000096.1 GCA_024398155.1 Bacteroidales bacterium
CATCCGCTATTCGGACCAGACGATAACCTATGATGTCGACGTCGTAAGGTTTGTCGAGTCTAAAGTAACTCTTCCGATAGTTATACGCAACCTTCCGGAAGACAGGAAGTTGCTTATCGTTCCTTCTGAGGCTGAACTCACTGTTAGAAGCGAATTCCCGGTTGCGTCCGACCCTCTCGAGGGAGTGTCCCTCTACATCGATTTCAAGGAATTCCTGAAGTCCCGTGACGGCGACTGTCTGGTCCATGTCTCCGGACTCGGAGAGAATGTCGTGGACTATTCCGTAAGCCCCGACATCTGTCAGGGAGTAATGGGACTGTAAGAGATGAAAGGGGTTCCTTCGATATTGCTTACAGGCGGGATCGGAAGCGGCAAGAGTGCCGTCTCCCGTCTTCTGGCAAACCACGGAGGAGCTGTATATGATTCCGACTCGATGGCCAAATCCCTTTACGAAAGGGTTCCCGGCCTTGTCGGCCGCCTCGAAGAGGCTCTCGGCCGGCCCCTCCGCGGCGCGGACGGCGCCTTCTCCCGCGGCCTTCTCGCCGCGGCGATATTCGGCCCTGATAGCGGAGAGGACAGGAAGAAGGTCGAGGAAATAGTCCATCCCGCGGTTTTCGAGGACTACCGCGAATGGAGACAAAGCCTTCCCGAAGTGCCCTTCACGGTGTTCGAGTCGGCAATAGTTCTTAAAACCGGATATCCCGAAATGATAGCGGATTACGTTATCTTTGTTGATGCACCGCTTGAAGTGAGGATAGAAAGGGTCATGGAGCGTGACGGAGCTTCCCGCGAGGCTGCTCTTGCGAGGATCTCAGCCCAGGATGGCGTAGACCCCGGAGACCCGAGGATAGATTTTATTGTAGATAATGGGGGAGACCTTGAGTCGCTCTCCGAAAAGATTGAAATACTAATTGAAAAAATAAGATGAAAACTGATCTTGCACGCACTTTAAGCGTATCCGGCCAGCCCGGACTCTTCAACTACATCGCCCAGGCCCGTGGCGGTGCCATCGTCGAATCCCTCGTGAACGGTAAGAGGACTATCTTCGGTCTCTCCACCCGCATGACTTCCCTTGCCGACATCTCCATCTATACAGACGAAGGCGAGTTGAAGCTCGCTGAGGTATTCCTCGCCCTCAAGGCCGTCCTCGGAGAAGAAAGATGTCCTTCCTCCAAAGGTCCCGCTTCCGAGCTTGTCGCAATCTTCGAAAAAGCAGTCCCCACTTACGACCGCGACCGCTTCTATGTATCCCACATGAAGAAGGTTTCCGACTGGTACAACTGCCTTCTCGAGCACGCTTCCTTCGATTTCGTCAATCCTGACGAGGAAAAAGCCGAAGAAGAGTAATTTTGACTTATTCTGCCTTTAATTAGTTGATACTATGAATATGTAACAATTTAATTAAAGGCATTAACTTTTTTGTTATAATGGTAGAAACGCCCAAAACCCTCCAGATTCAGACCCTCGGATGCTCCAAAAACAAGGTGGATACCGAACATGTCCTCGTCCAGCTCGAAGGTCTCTATACAATACTCCCGGAAGGAGAGCCTTTCGACTTCCTTGACGTACTCCTTATCAATACCTGCGGCTTCATCGGAGACGCAAAGGAGGAGTCCGTCGGAGCTATACTCGAGGCTGTCTCCTACAAGGCGGAGGGAAGGATAGGGAAGGTCTATGTCATGGGCTGCCTGTCGGAAAGGTACCCGGCCGAAATGCCCGAACTCATACCCGAGGTCGACGGCTGGTTCGGCGCCCGTGACTTCCGTCCCGTAGTTGAGGCGCTCGGCGGCGTCTGGGACGACAGGAAGAATACTTCCCGTGTCCTTACGACCCCGTCCCATTATGCCTTCCTCAAGATCTCCGAGGGCTGCGACAGACGCTGCTCCTACTGCGCGATCCCCTTCATAAGAGGGGCCCACAGAAGCATCCCTATGGAGGACCTTGTCGAGGAGGCCCGTCTTCTTGCCTCGAAGGGCGTCAAAGAGCTCATCATCATAGCCCAGGACACTACTTTCTACGGACTCGACCTCTACCACAAAAGAGCCCTTGCAGAGCTCCTGGGGCGGCTTTCCGAGGTCGATGGAATAGAATGGATGAGAATCCACTACAGCTATCCCGCCGACTTTCCCGAGGATGTCCTCGACGTTATGGCGAACAACCCCAAGGTCTGCGCCTACATGGATATCCCTCTCCAGCATATCTCCGACAAGGTCCTTGACAACATGCACCGCCATGTTACGGGAGAGTGGACCCGCGCCCTCATTTCCCGCATGAGGGAAAGGGTGCCCGGCGTTGTCCTCCGCACGACGATGATAGTCGGCCATCCCGGAGAAGGGAAGAAGGAGTTCGCCGAGCTGCTCGATTTCGTGCGCGAAGCGCGCTTCGAGCGCCTCGGCGCCTTCACCTATTCCGAGGAGGAAGGTACATGGGGAGCCCAGAATCTCAAGGATACCGTATCCGGTAAAGAGAAGCGCAGAAGACTTGATCAATTGATGGAAGTCCAAAGCTCTATCTCATTGGAGTACAATCAGTCCCGTATTGGTACGGTCGAGCGCGTAATAGTTGACTCATTCGACGACGGAGTGCTCGTCTGCCGCTCCCGATACGAGAGCCCCGAAGTGGATGGCGAGATTCTTGCATCACCTTCCAACCTGGACGTCGACCCCTACTCGCTCGTCGGCGAGTTCATTGACGTCCGGATTATAGGTGCAAACGAATACGACCTCATAGCTGAGGTAGTTGAAATTTAGTTTATATGAAACGGGTTATATTATTGATGGCAAGCATGTTGAGCCTTGTATTGCTCAACCTTTCCTGCAGTTCCCAGTACTACACTGACACTGTCCGTGTGGAGGTCCGCTATCCTTCGCCGAGCGGCCTCACTCTCGAAGGCCGGTCGATGGGTGTCGTCTATACTTATACTGATGTGCCCGAAGATTCGCTCTTCTCCGCCAATCTTGCAGAAGGTTTCGTGAGCGAGATGGAGAAGATGTATTTCGGCGGACAGACCCTTCTTGACATCTATTCGGTCAAAAAGAATCCAGCCGGCAATTACGGCCAGCTCGATACCCTTGTCCGTCTTGTTATGGACACCAACTGCGACGTCGTCTTCCTGATCGATTGCGAAAGGGGAGAGGAGACAGAAGACGCGGAGGACAGCTATCCTCTCGCAATGGGACTGTACGCATATGACTCCCTCGACCCCAAGGACAGCGGCGTGAAGTTCTACAAGGGTTCGGTCAATGCCGTCACCGACGACCAGGCCGCCGCTCTCGGCGAGAGGGCCGCGTCGAAGTTCCGTGCCGACTGGAGGACGGAAGCCTATTCCATCTACTATTTCGACACCGAGGAATGGTGGCAGGCCTTCCTTGATGCCGCCGACATGAAGTGGGCCGTAGCCCTGAAGAAGTGGATAGGACTGGCAAACACAAACAATCTCCAGAAGAGGTCCTGCGCGGAATACAATGCAGCCGTCGCCTGCTATATGCTGAGCGACTTCGAACTTGAAAAAAAGTGGCTTGACATGTCCGACATGGACGACAAACGCCCCCTCTCGGACGGGCTGCGCAAGAGGATCCTTGCGCGCAGCGGCGCCAATTAGAGAATATTGAGCGACTGCTCCTTTATCTTTTCAAGCTCGTCCTTCATTGAGGTGACGAGCTTTTGTATTTCCTGGTGGTTGGCCTTGGAGCCGGTGGTGTTGATCTCGCGGCCCATTTCCTGGGCTATGAAGCCGAGCTTCTTGCCGGGGAACTCCTCTCCGGCGAGGGTGTCGAGGTAGTAGGCGCAGTGCTGGCGCAGGCGGACGCGCTCCTCGTTGATGTCGAGCTTCTCGAGATAGTAGATCATCTCCTGCTCGAGACGGTCGGTGTCGGGCTTGAGGGAGAGTTCCTCGAAGCGGGCGAGTATCTTCTCGCGGACGGCTTCCGTACGGGCTTTCTCGTATTTCTCGATCTCCTTGGAACAGGCGAGGATCTTCTCGACCTTGGAGGTCACGTCGGCAGTGAGGATCGCGCCTTCGGTCTCGCGGAAGGCGTTTATCGCCTCGAGAGCCCTGTCGAAGGCGGCGTCGACAATCGGCCAGTTCTCTTCAGTCACGATGTCCTGTTTCTTGACGTCGATCACGTCAGGCATCTTCATGAGGGTGGAGAGGATCTCTCCGGAGGCGTTGGAACCGAGGGCGAGTCCGAGCTCGCCAGCGAGGTCCTTCATCTGGGCGAAATAGTCCTTGACGAGGCCGGCGTTGATCTGTTTGGCGTTCTCGGCGGCGTTGGGCTCCCAGGTGATGAAGACGTCGATCGTGCCTCTTGTGAGGCTGTCGGCTATCTTCTTCCTGAGCCCCATCTCCTTGTCCTTGGGGATCAGGGAAGTCTTGAGGTTTATGTCGGCGCTCTTTCCGTTGAGAGAGCGGATCTCGATAGTGATCTTTCCGTTTTCAAGTATTGCTTCGGCCTTGCCGTAGCCTGTCATTGACTTTGCCATTCCAGCTGATATTTTTGTTTGCGGACGCAAAATTAGTAAAAAATATCTATATTTGTCCTCTTGTGCGCTCGGGCGCGCGCCCCGAGGGTATGCGCGCAGGGCCTGAGAACAGGAAAAATATACAACGAACTTTTATATATGGAAGAAAATCTTACCGCTGCAGCTCCCGTTGAGGAGCCCAAGAAACTCAACTTTCTCGAAGAGATAATCGAGAATGACCTCAAGGAAGGAAAATTCGAGTCTATCCTCACCCGTTTCCCTCCCGAGCCGAACGGATATCTCCACCTCGGCCACGCAAAAAGCCTCTGCATCAACTTCGGTCTCGCCCAGAAATACGGTGGAAAGACCAACCTCAGATATGACGACACGAACCCGACCAAGGAAGATACCGAGTATGTCGACGCGATCAAGGAAGACATCAAATGGCTCGGCTTCCAGTGGGAGAAGGAATGCTACGCCTCCGACTATTTCGACCAGCTCTATGAGTGGGCTGAGATGATGATCATGAAGGGCCAGGCCTATGTCGACGACCAGACCCAGGAGGAGATGAGGGAGAACCGCGGAACCGTCGAGACCCCGGGCAAGAACAGCCCCTGGCGCGACCGCACCCCCGAAGAGAACCTCCGCCTCTTCCGCGAGATGAAGGCCGGCAAGTACGCCGACGGCGAGAAGGTCCTCCGTGCGAAGATAGACATGGCCCACCCCAACATGATGTTCCGCGACCCTATCCTCTACAGGATCAAACATGCCTCCCACCACCGTACGGGCGACAAATGGTGCATCTACCCGATGTATGACTACACCCACGGCCAGTGCGACTCTATTGAGAACATCACCCACTCGATCTGTACCCTCGAGTTCGACGTCCACCGTCCTCTCTACGACTGGTTCATCGAGACCCTCGGCATCTATCCTTCCCATCAGTACGAGTTCGCCCGTCTCAACCTTACCTATACCCTCATGTCCAAGAGGAAGCTCCTCGAGCTCGTCCAGAAAGGTCTCGTATCCGGTTGGAACGATCCCCGCATGCCGACCCTCTGCGGTGTACGCCGCCGCGGCTACACTCCCGAAGCCCTCAAGATGTTCTGCGACAAGATCGGTGTCTCCAAACGTGACCAGCTCATGGATATCCAGCTGCTCGAGTGGTGCGTCCGCCAGGACCTCAACGAGCGCTCCAACCGCTATATGGTCGTTTCCGACGATCCCATCAAGCTCACCCTCCCCAACTGGGAGGAGGGCAAGGTCGAGTGGTTCGACTGTCCTCTCAACCCCGCTGATCCCGAGGGCGCAAAGAGAAGCGTTCCCTTCACCGGAGAACTCCTTCTCGACCGCGCGGACTTCATGGAGGATGCTCCCAAGAAGTTCTTCCGCCTCAAGCCTGATGGCGAAGTCCGTCTCAAGTATACCTACATCATCAAGTGCAACGAGGTTGTGAAGGATGAGAACGGCAAGGTTGTCGAGCTCAAGTGCACCTACGACCCTACGACCCGTCCCGGTGGCGGCGAGTGGAGGAGTGTCAAGGGCACTGTCCACTGGGTTTCCGCCGCGTATGCGAAACCTGTCGAGCTGCGTCTCTATGACCGTCTCTTCACTCTCGCCGACATGTCCCAGGTTCCCGAGGACAAGGACTACAAGGACTTCCTCAATCCCGAGAGCCTCGTCGTAGCTGAAGGCTTCGCCGAGCCCGCCCTCCTCGAGGACGCCTCCGGCCTTGCCGTCCAGTTCGAGAGGGTCGGTTACTTCGTCAAGGATCCCGACTCGACTCCCGAGAAGGCCGTCTTCAACAAGACGACTGCCCTCAAGGACAGCTTCAAGTTCTAGAAAATCGATTTGTTTATGAAGGCAAAACTAAGGAAAGTGGGTCTTACCATGGGTGCGAAGCTCGTCCTGAGCCTCAGCGCCATAGCCGTGACCCTCATAATCACCAGCACGGTTACAGTAATCGAGTTCCGCAAGATAAACGATACTGTCGAGGAGCTGATAAAGTGTGACGAGGCGTGCGTCGAGGTCTCCAACGACCTCGCCGCGCTTGTCTCGGACTACGGCCTCGAGGCTGTCGCCGACGAGCGCGACAGCGCTCTGCGCCGTCTTGCCGACAATCAGAGGACCCTTCTTGCGAATGCCGACAATTTCCGCAACAGCTACTACCGCACGATAATCCCCGAGGTGGTCGCTGTCGGAGCCGGTCTGCTCCTTATCCTTCTCCTTCTGTTTTTCCTTCTCGCATTCTATGTCCGTCCGATAAACTCGATGTTCAACCAGCTCGACGCCTTCAACAACGGCGCGCTCAAGAGATATTCAGTCGAGTTCGACGGTGACGACCAGCTCCACAACCGCAATGAGGAGATAGCCTGTCTCGCCGAGGAGAACACAGAACTCAAACGCCGCATAAAGGCCCTCAAGGAACGTAACGCAGAGGAATAGCACCATGAATGTAAAGGCAGTATCCGTAAATGTCGGCCGCGCTCTTCTCGTGAGCGCCCTCTTCATGTTCATATCGATATTCGTATCGGTAGCGGACGGCATGGACTCGGCCTTCACCCCTCTGTCGATAAGCTTCATAATTACCTTCGTCGTAGGAGTCTTCCCCTTCATCTTCGTCCGTGACGTACCGAAGATATCGACCGAGGACGGCTTCCTCACGATAGTCCTCTCGTGGCTTCTTTCCTTCATCTTCGGCATGCTTCCATACGTGCTGTGGGGAGGGGAGTTCAGCATAACGAACGCATGGTTCGAGAGCGTCTCCGGCTATACTACGACCGGCTCGACGATACTCAGGGACATCGAAGCCCTGCCGAGGAGCCTTCTTTTCTGGCGCTCCTCGACCCACTTCATCGGCGGCTTGGGAGTCGTCGTGTTCCTGCTCCTTGTCCTTCCCGAGTCCAGCCCCTTCCGCGTCAGGCTCACCAACATGGAGATGTCGAGCCTTTCGAGGGACGGTTACCGCTTCCGCTCCAAAACGACCGTCCGCGTCATCCTGACCGTATATCTCTCGATATTCGTCCTTTCTGCGACTTCGCTCGTCGTCGCCGGCA
>JAKSJS010000097.1 GCA_024398155.1 Bacteroidales bacterium
GAACTGCTATCTAAAGTTTAGGAAACTTCCATTCTATCCGTTGAACTACGGGGCCATCCGAAGATGAAGACTGCGGCCTTAGCGGACCGCAGTACTGAATATCGATAGATTATTCAGCAGCCTTCTTCTCGACGTCGATGATCTGACGGCCTCTGTAGTAACCGCACTCGGGGCAAACCCTGTGGTAGAGAACGGTAGCGCCGCAGTTAGGGCATTTTGCAAGAGTAGGAAGAACTGCTACATCATGGGTTCTTCTTTTGTCACGTCTCTGTTTGGAGACTTTTCGTTTCGGATGTGCCATATTATCGTTATTTTAATTATTATATTTCAATATAGTTGTCTTGCGTGACGGTCCGCAAGGCGGTTATTTCTCTTTAAAAAGTTCTTTTAGCGAGGCGAACGCATTGTTGTCTTCACTTACTGTCTCACTCTTCACTCCGAGGCGGGAAACCATCTCAGGGTCGCATTCCCCTTCGGGGTGGACTCTCTGGATGGGAATCGCGAGGTTGACGTAGTCGTAAATAGTCTGCGACAGGTCAAGCTCGGTCTCTCCCGGCTCGAGAAGGACGACTTCGCGTCCTTCCTCCTCCTCGATTTCCTCGGAGTCGCTCACACCGAATCTGACGGCAAGGGCGGCATCCGCAGAGATGTTCAGAACGAGGTCCTCAAGGCAGCGGTCGCATACGACCGTAACCTCTCCGTCAAGGGCAAGGTCAACCAATATCCTTGCTCCGACTTTCCTCGCCTCGACTTTTGCGATAACATTCGCGTCGAGAAGATCTTCGTTGCCAAAGCTTTTAAAGAACTCGAGGGAAACCGGCCACTCCAAAGAGGCCGCTCCCTGTTTCAAACCCTCAAGGTTTATGGTATAACATTGAGTCATATTGAACCTTCTACACGGTTTTGAGCCCGCAAAGTTAACAAAAAGATTTTGATAACCAATGTTTTTAAGGAGAATTCAATAATTCTTTGTTAATCCTCGTCCCCGCCTCTTCTCTTTCTCTCGAGAGGATCAAGGATTATTTTCCTGAGTCTCATCGATTTCGGAGTGACTTCGACGAGCTCATCCTCCTGGATGTACTCGAGGGCTTCTTCGAGTGAGAAACGTATAGGGGGAGGAAGCATGACCTTCTCGTCGGAGCCTGCGGCGCGGACGTTGGTGAGCTTCTTGGTCTTGCAGATGTTGATGTTGAGGTCGCGTTCGCGGGTATGCTCTCCGACTACCTGGCCCTCATAGATCTCGACACCGGGATCGATGAAGAAACGGCCCCTGTCCTGGAGCTTGTCCATCGAGTAGGCGACGGAAAGGCCGGTCTCGAGCGATACGAGGGAGCCGTTCGTACGGCTCTCGATGTCGCCCTTGTAGGGCTCGTAGCCCTTGAGGCGGTGGGCAACGATGGCCTCGCCGGCGGTCGCGGTGAGGAGGTTGCTCCTAAGGCCTATGATGCCGCGGGAGGGGATGTCGAACTCGAGATGGGTGCGGTCTCCGCGGGGCTCCATCTGGACGAGGGCGCCCTTCCTGCGGGTGGATATCTCTATTGCCTTGCCGACATACTCCTCGGGAACGTCGATCGTAAGGTTCTCGACAGGCTCGCATCTCTGGCCTCCGATGACCTTGTCGAGCACCTTGGGCTGGCCGACCTGGAGCTCGAAGCCCTCGCGGCGCATGGTCTCGATGAGGACGGAGAGGTGGAGCACGCCACGCCCGTAGACTATGAAGGAGTCGGCGTTGACGCCGGGTTTGACGCGGAGGGCGAGGTTTTTCTCGAGCTCCTTGTCGAGGCGCTCCTTGAGGTGGCGGGAGGTTACATATTTACCTTCGCGGCCGAAGAAGGGAGAGTCGTTGATGCAGAAGAGCATCGACATCGTAGGTTCGTCGACGCTGATGGGAGGGAGAGCCTCGGGGTTCTCGAAGTCGGCGACCGTGTCACCGATCTCGAAACCTTCGAGTCCGACGACGGCGCAGATGTCGCCGCAGCCGACGCTCTCGACCTTGGCCTTGCCAAGTCCTTCGAAGGCCATGAGTTCCTTGACCTTCTGTTTCTGCTTTATGTCATACCTCTTGCAGAGGGTTATCATCTGACCGGATTTGAGTTCTCCGCGGGTGATGCGGCCTATTGCGATACGGCCTACGTAGGGAGAGTACTCAAGGGAGGAAATGAGCATCTGGGGCGTTCCTTCGATAACCTGGGGCGCGGGGATCTGCTCAAGGATGGTGTCGAGAAGGGGAGTGATGTCGTTAGTGGGCTGTTTCCAGTCAAGGCTCATCCAGCCCTGCTTGGCACTTCCGTATACAGTCGCGAAGTCGAGCTGGTCGTCGGTCGCGTCGAGGGCTACCATAAGGTCGAAGACCTCTTCCTGGACCTCGTCGGGACGGCAGTTGAGCTTGTCGACCTTGTTGATGACGACGACGGGCTTCTTGCCCATCTTGATTGCCTTCTCGAGGACGAACCTTGTCTGGGGCATGCATCCCTCGAAGGCGTCGACAAGAAGGAGGACGCCGTCGGCCATGTTGAGGACTCTCTCGACCTCGCCTCCGAAGTCGCTATGGCCAGGAGTATCGATGATGTTGATCTTGGTTCCCTTATAGTTGACGGATACGTTCTTGGCGAGGATTGTGATGCCTCTTTCCCTTTCGAGGTCGTTGTTGTCGAGAATGAGCTCGCTCATGTTCTCCTGGCCTCTCACGAGGCGCGCTTGGTAAATCATCCTGTCGACAAGTGTCGTCTTTCCGTGGTCGACGTGCGCGATAATCGCAATGTTTCTGATGTCTTGCATGTTATGTTTTCCTGTAAAAGCGCGCAAAGATACGCAAATTCTTTAGTATATTTGCAATCCAATGCTTAAGACATAGTCTTAACGACGTGTAAAACCTACTGCTTTATGAGCAAGAAGAGTATTATCGTACTTTCGATACTCCTTTCCGTGATGGCCCTGGTCGCGGGCTTCATGGTATATGTCCTCTATAATGGCCTTCCGGACTTCTCCGGACTCACTCCCGAAGAAAAGGCTGCGCGCGCTGAAATGAAGGCGGCGATGAGGCGCGAGGCCGAGCTTGAAAAAGCCGAGGCCGCCCTCCAGGAAGCCTCCAGACCCTCCGAGGAGCCTGCCCTTGAGCCTGTTGAAGAAGCCGTCGAACTTCCCGAAGGCTCCGACGGCCCGTTCGAAGTAAAGAACTGCGCTACCGGAAAGATGAACAGCCTCCTCCTCTCGGACGGCAACCTTACCCTTACCGAGACGGCGACCGACGCCCTCCTCTGGAGCCGCCCCTTCACCGGCCATCTTGCCGGAAAGGCGGTGACTGTAGACTATTTCGCCAACGGCAAGCTCCAGTTCCTCTTCATAAGCGGTAACTCCCTCCACCTCTACGACCGCCTCGGCCGTGAGGTCGAAGGCTTCCCCGTAACCTTGAAAAAGACAGTGTTCCTCGGCCCCGCGATCTACGACTTCGCCGGCCAGAGAAGATACAATATAATGGTACTCAACCGCGACAACACCGTCGACATGTACAACCTCAAGGGCGAGGTTCCCTCCTCATGGAAGGGGATTGCGCCCAAAGAGAAGATCCTCGGCCTTCCCGATTACCGCGAAGTCGCGGGCAGGAGCTACTGGATCCTCCATACCGAAACCAATACCCAAGTGTACGGCTTCTACGCCGGAGAGCCTCTCAAGGTCCTCGATGGCAACGTAGAAGCGGATAAGATAAACCTTAACCTGTAAATTATGGATTTCGAATCAGTAAACAAGATTCTCGAAAGGAGTTTCAAGGCGAACTGGGAGCGTCCCGCGCTCTCCAACTACAAGGGCATGACCCTCTATTACAAGGATATCGCCCGCCGTATCGCCAAAATGCATATAATGTATGAGCATTGCGGGCTCAAGAAGGGCGACAAGGTCGCCATCTGTTCCCGCAACCAGGCCGGCTGGGGCGCCGCCTTCATGTCGGCCACGACCTTCGGCGCCGTACCCGTGCCTATCCTCCATGAATTCAAGCCCGGCAATATCCACCATCTCGTAAACCACTCCGAGGCCCGTCTGCTCTTTGTCGATGACGTCGTATGGGAGGGCCTCGAGGTCAGCGAAATGCCCAACCTCAAGGTCGCGATCCAGATAAACAACTGTCACCTTCTCTACTCCTCCGACAAGGAAGTGACCGCGATGAAGGAGAACCTCGGCAGGATATTCGAGGAGAAATATCCCGGCGGCATTAAACCCGAGGACCTCAACTATTATGAGGACCAGCCCGAAGAGCTTGCCCTCATAAACTACACTTCCGGAACCTCCGGATTCTCAAAGGGCGTAATGATACCCTACAGGGCCCTCTGGTCCAACATAAAGCTCTCCCAGTATGCCGAACCCCATCTCTGCAACACTTCCAACATAGTGGCTATGCTCCCGAGCGCCCACATGTACGGAATGATGTTCGAGCTCCTCTACCAGATGACAGTCGGCTCCCATGTCCATTTCCTCACAAGGGTTCCGAGCCCCAAGATCATCATGGAGGCGATGGGCCAGATAAAGCCCGACCTCGTGATCGCCGTCCCTCTTATTATTGAGAAGGTGTACAAGAGCAAGCTCAAGCCTATCCTCGAGCAGAACGGAATCAAGTACATGCTCAAGGTGCCCGTCCTCAACCAGATAATCCTCAAGAAGATCAAGGACGAGCTCGTCGAGTCCTTCGGCGGCAACTTCGAGGAGATCATCATAGGCGGAGCCGCATTCAACAAGGAGGTCGAAGCCTTCTTCAACAAGATCGGCTTCCCTTATACCGTAGGTTACGGCATGACCGAGTGCGCTCCTATCGTATCCTACGAGCATTGGAACAGGACCAAGGTCTTCTCCTGCGGCAAGGCTGCTCCCAACATGGAGATAAAGATCGACTCTCCCGATCCCCAGAACATCCCCGGAGAGATACTCGTCAAAGGCGCAAATGTATTCCTCGGCTACTACAAGAACCCCGAAGTGACGGCCACCTGCTTCACTGAGGACGGATGGTTCAAGACTGGTGACATGGGCATAGTCGACTCCGACGGCTTCCTCTTCCTCAAGGGAAGGAGCAAGTGCATGATACTCGGCCCTTCCGGCCAGAACATCTATCCCGAGGAGATAGAATGTGTCCTCAACAACCTCAAGTATGTCGTGGATTCCCTAGTGATAGAGGAGGCCGGTGCCCTTACTGCCCTCATCTATCCCGATTTCCGCCTCGCAAGTTCCGACGGCTACAATTCCGCCAAGGTCCAGGAGATAATCAACCAGATGGTGGAAGAGGTCAACAAGGACATGCCCAACTATTCGAAGATCAAGAAGGTCGAGATCCTTCCCGAGGATTTCGAACGCACTCCCAAACGCAGTATCAAACGCTATCTCTACCAGAGAAACTAAAAGATTATGAGCAAGTTCGACAGAAGATATCTCGAAATGGCATCAGTATGGGCGAAGAACTCCTACTGCAAGCGCCGCCAGGTCGGTGCGCTCCTCGTCAAGGACAAGATGATAATTTCCGACGGTTATAACGGCACTCCTTCCGGTTTCGAGAACGTGTGCGAGGACGAGAACGGCGTGACCAAGCCCTATGTCCTCCATGCCGAGGCCAACGCCCTGACGAAGGTCGCCCAGTCCGGCAACAGCAGTTACGGCGCGACCCTCTACATAACCGACAGCCCCTGTATGGAGTGCGCCAAACTCATAATCCAGTCCGGCATAAAAAGGGTCGTATATCGCAACAAGTACAGGATAACTGACGGCATAGACCTGCTCGAGAGGGCCGGCATAGAAGTGGAGCAACTTGAAGATTAAGATGAAGAAAGATACAAAGGAATCGCTTTTCATAGGCGCCATAGCAGTACTCGGAATAATCATCGGAGTACTCCTGATGGCGTCGATCAATGCCTACAAGGAGAAGAAATCCCTCCGCAACTGGAAGTACGGCGACTGGCGCAAGCTCAGCCTCGTGCTCGATTATGTGGAGAAGAACTATGTAGATACGATAGATGTCAAGGCCGTTACCGAGGCCGCCGTAAGTTCGGCCCTCCAGGCCCTCGACCCCCACTCGGTATACCTTCCCCCCGTATCGCTCGAGGAGTCCGAGACTGAACTTCTCGGCAATTTCGACGGCATCGGCATCCAGTTCAATGTCCCCAATGATACGGCCGTTGTCCTGAGCGTGATCCCCGGAGGCCCCTCCGAGAAGGCCGGCATCCTCCAGGGCGACCGCATCATCAAGGTCGATGACAGGATCATAGCCGGCAACAAGACTCCTCAGGACACGATGGTCCATATGATGAGGGGCCCTCATGCGACGAAAGTCAGGATCGGGGTGCGCCGTGGCTCCGAGGATATCGATTTCGACATCACGAGAGACAAGATTCCCGTCAATTGCGTCGATGCCCACTTCATGATCAACGATACGACTGGCTACATAAAGCTCTCGAAGTTCTCCCGCACGACCTATACTGAAGTATCGATGGCGGCGCTCGAGCTGCTTGCCAAGGGAATGACGAAACTCGTCTTCGACCTCCGAGACAATACCGGCGGCTATCTCGACCAGGCATATCTCCTGACGAACGAGTTCCTCGCCGACGGTGATATGGTCGTATATATGGAGGGTCTCCATCGCGAACGCCAGGAATACAAGGCAAACGGCAAGGGCCTTCTCCAGTAAGTTGAGCTCAGGGTCCTTATAGACGAAGGCTCGGCTTCCTCCAGCGAAATCTTCGCCGGCGCCATCCAGGACAACGACAGGGGAGTGATCATAGGCCGCCGTTCCTTCGGCAAGGGCCTCGTCCAGGAGCCCGTCAATTTCACTGACGGCTCCGGCATACGCCTTACCGTCGCCCGCTACCATACTCCCTCAGGTCGCTGTATCCAGAAACCGTTCACCGATGATTACGCCTACGACTTCTACAACAGGTACAACAGCGGAGAACTCACAAATGCCGACAGCATAAAAGTGAACACCGACGAAGTCTACTATACGAAGGAGGGCCGCACGGTCTATGGCGGTGGCGGAATAGTCCCCGACATCTTTGTCCCGATGGATACGACAAAAGCCTCTCCGTTCTATCTTGCATGTAACAAGAAGGCGACTACGATGAGGTTCGCGTCCGATTACTTCGACCATCATCGCAGCGAGCTTGTCTCGATCGAGGATATGGCTGCCCTCGAGAAATACTTCTCAAAGGCCGGCATAGAAGAGAAATTCCTCGACTTCGCCTTTAGGAAAGACGGATTGAAGCCCTCCTCTCCCGAGGACTGGAACGACTCGAAATACTACATGCTCCCCCAGATAGAGGCGCTTGTAGGGCGGTATTCGAAATTGGGTGAGAACGCTTTCTATATCCTGTATCTGCCTATAGATACGACCATCAAGGCTGCGATAGAGACCTAGTCGGCGGGGAACACGACTCCCCATTCCTTGCGGAAGGAGCCCATCATCTCCATGATTGCTACGGTCCCGTCAAGAGGCATGTAAGGGGACTC
>JAKSJS010000098.1 GCA_024398155.1 Bacteroidales bacterium
TTCATCTCCTCGACCATCGAGCCATCCATCTTGTCCAGGAGTTCGAAGAACAGTCTTGAGGTCTCGTCGAGGACTACGAAATCGGGATTCTTGTTCCCGAGCCGCGCGGCGAACCTCTCGAGTGCGCTTCCGCCGGCCTTGGTCATCAAGCGGCGGGTCTTTTCGATATACTCGTTCATCGCGCAAAGATCGGAGGCTACTCCCGGGTCCGCCTTGAGCATGCTGATTTCCTCCTTTGGCTGGATCTTCGAAAGGATATATCCCTCAGCCTTGCTTGCGAGTTCATATTTTGCCGCGTATTCGTCGTAGTCGAGGCCAAGGTACTCGATGTCTTCGCGGCTCAGCTCGGGGCACATCTTTGCGGGTATTACCATCGGGCATATGCCGTATCTGCGGCCTCCGATGCTGACAGGCTCGATCATAAGCAGCTTGTATCCCATAAGAGTATAGTCGGCGAAGGCTTCGGGGAGTTCGCTTATATCCTCCATCCTGCCTATTTTCCCAAGCCTTCCGTACATGTCCTCCACGGACCTGTCGTACGAGTTGAACTCCACGGCGTCGTCGCGGAGCTCGATAAGACGCGCCATTTCGGGTATCGGGTTCCCGGGCGTGTCGTCATATATCCTGTCAGTGAAATCCTCGGAGTGCTTCTTCCAACGGGCGAATACAGTCCAGTCGTCGGATCCCTGGCCGTCAAGTCCGCGTCCGTTCACAAAGTTGTAGAAATCGTCACCGGCACGTACGTCCGGGTTGGAATATTTGTCAAGCTCCCATTGCTCCGGCTCGTAGGGTATCTCCTTATGGCAGGAGACCAATGCCGTAAGAGCCAGTGCGGCAAAAATGTATCGTTTCATCATCTTCATCAGTTTCATTTGCTTTCAACGGGAGAAAGAGCGGCAACGGCAAAGAGGGCGTCCGCGGCGGACTCCATGCAGTTGAGCCAGTCGTAGCGCTGGTCGGAGACGACGCCAGAGTTGTCAGAGGTACCCTCCCAGAAGGTCGGGATGCGGCCGGATTCCTTCTGGACCCTTGTTATTGAGTCGGCGAGGGTCCGGGCCTTCATAAGGTCGGTTTCATTTCCGAACCTTTTGTACATTGCGAGATATGCGGAGATCATCTTAGCGGCCGAGGCGTCGATCGGGGTGAAGCAGGAGTACTGCTCGAGGACGGCCGGAGCGGGCCAGTCGGGATGGTTCTCCGGAGTCTCCCACATGACGAAACGCTTCTCGCAGAAGTCCATGATGTCCTTGCATGTAGCCATCCATTTGGGATTGTTGGGGAACCGCTCCATCAGGTAGAGCATGACGTCGATAGCGTTGTGCTTCGTCGGGTTCCTGTAGGCCTCTTCGGGGCTTATGTCCTCGAACTGGCCGTCCCAGTTCCAGTCCTTGAGCGGGTGGGCGGCTAACCATCCGAAGGTCTCGTTCTCGAGCTTCCTCCATTTCCTGTCGCCTGTTATGTCGGCAAGAGCCTTGAACAGAAGGAGGATCCTGGTGGGGACGAGGGTGTTGCCTTCAATCTCTTTTCCTGTCGCGAGCTCGAGCTTGAGCGGCCAGCAGTTGTCCTCATGGCGGACTTTGAGGTAGGTTCCGGCTATCGCGACGGCGGCGTCAAGGAACCTCCCGTCGCCTGTCGCCTTATAGTATTCGGCGAAGGCTATGCCGACGTTGGCGGGATAGAGAAGCATGACCTCGCCGCGGTACTTCACTGCGGCTTCGGGCTCGTTGCCTATCATCGCGAACTTGTTGTCCGGGCCGTCGGTCTCAGGGTCGTATGCGAGAGGCTCACGGATATATGTCGGGGGCCAGAAGGCGAGGGGGGCGTCAGCGGGCTCGAGCTCGGAAAGGAGGTACTCCGCTGAGGCTTTGGCGAGGGCAAGAGCCTTTTCCCTGAGCTCGGGGACTTCTTCCGAGAGCGCGATCATCGACTCGATGTGGGCGGCGTGCGTCTTCGAGACGTAGGCATTGTGCTGGTAGAGATTGTATGGCTTCCCGGTCTCGAGAAGACAGGTCATGTCGGGGATGCCCATCATGTAGTCATACGCCATCAGAGCGGCCTCGCGATAGGGGCGCGCGGCAGGAGGGTAGGTCCCGGGCTGGAATATGGCGGAGGTTTCGGGGCGGGGAGGGCAGAGGGTGTCGATGTCGACTTCGCGTGTGGAACTGCAGGCCGCGAGGACCATGATGAGGGCCGTGGCGGCGAGCATTGATTTGCCGGCTGTCATATAGCTTGGTATTGTTAAATGTCTTTTCTCAGGCAGGCTTTCGGGATCGAAAGCTGGTCGCGGTACTTGGCAATCGTGCGGCGTGCGACCTTGTAGCCCTTCTCCCCGAGTATCCTGACGAGCTGGTCGTCGGTGAGGGGGTGCTGTTTGTTCTCGGAATCGATGCTCTCGAGGAGGACCTTCTTTATCTCGCGGGTGGAGACTTCCTCGCCATCCTTGTTCTCAAGGCCTTCGGAGAAGAAATACTTGAGGGAGAGGATGCCGAAGTGGGTCTCGATGTATTTGGAGTTGACGACTCGTGATATCGTCGAGATGTCGTATCCGGTCTTTTCGGCTATGTCCTTGAGGACCATCGGGCGGAGGTGGGTTTCGTCTCCGTCTATGAAGAACTCCCTCTGGTAGTCGAGGATAGCGTTCATCGTCGTCATGAGGGTGTTGTGACGCTGCTTTATCGCCTCGACGAACCATTTGGCGCTGTCGAGCTTCTTCTTGACGAAGAGGGCGGCCTCTTTCTGCTCGCGGTCGCTTCCTGCGGCCGCCTGGAGCATCATCTCCGCATATTTCTTGTTTACCCGTACCTCGGGGATAGTGAAGCGGGGCATCGAAAGGTCGAAGTTAGTCCCGTCATAGCTCAGGAGGAAGTCGGGGATTATCTGCTGGGCCTGGTCGTTGTAGCTGTCGTCTATCTGGCCGCCGGGATGGGGGTTGATCTTGACGATCTGCTCCATCGCGGCCTTGATCTCGTCGGCCTCGACGCCTTCCTTGGTCATTATCTTCGAGAAATGCTTGCTGGAGAATTCCTTCCAGTAATTTTCCACTATTGTGATCGCGAGAAGCCTCGCGGGAGTCTCCTTCTTGGCCCTGAGCTGTAGGAGGATGCACTCGCGAAGGTCGCGGGCACCGACTCCGGTAGGCTCGAATTCCTGGATTACGGCGAGCATCCTTTCGGCCTCTTCGTCGGTCGTCTCGATGCCGGCCCTGAAGGCCATGTCGTCCACGATGTCGGGAATCGGACGGCGGAGGTAGCCGTCGTCATCGAGGCTTCCGATAAGGAAGGCCGCGACTTTCTGCTCGTGGGGCTTGAGGTCGCGGTAGCCGAGCTGGTCCATGAGGCTCTGGGTAAAGCCTTCCCTTACGGAGAAGGTGTTGTACTGGGGTTTCTCATCCTTGCCCCAGTTGTTGACCTTGAGCTTGTAGGAGGGGATGTAGTCGTCTTCCTTGTACTCGTCGAGGGAGATGTCCTTGGGCTGCTCGTCCTCGCCTTCGCGGACGTTCCCGTCCTCGTCCTTGCGGCGGGTGTCCTCGTCAAGGACCGGGTTCTCCTCAAGTTCGGTACGGACTCTCTGCTCGAACTCCTGGACGGGAAGTTCGAGAAGCTTTATCATCTGTATCTGCTGGGGAGAGAGCTTCTGGACGAGTTTCTGCTCCTGGATCAAACCCTGTTTCATAGGCAAGTACTATAGTTCTGCGGTGGCGGGACTCCTGAGGACCTTGACGGTATCCACTATGAATGCGTTATCCTTGTCGACGACGGGATAGTTTATGTTCTCCTTGACGACGAAGGCGGAAGGGAAGACTCCCTTGGTCCCCTGGAGGAGCTCCATAGCCGCGCTCTTCGTGCGGAAGTCGCCGCCGGTCACCTTGAAGTAGGGGTTTACATCGCTTCTGTAGGCCCTTACGTCATGGTACATTGCGGAGCAGCGTGCGAGAGCCTCCTCGGAGGCACCGCGGGCGCTCTGGCGGTTGTCGAAGAAGATACGGACGCGATCGCCGGTGATGACCCTCTTGCGGTTGTTCGCGAAGTGGTTGTTCATCGCGTTCTCTATGTCGGGGCTCTGGTGGACGACTACCTTGCCGTTCTTGGAGTTCTCCCGGAAGATGTTCTTTCCGGCGAGGGACTCGTCGACGGAGGCGGCGGGTCGGTAGACGAGCGAGTCGACATACTCGGGGGTCTGGGCCTTGGCTCCGAGAGCAAGGCATCCGAGGAGGAATATAAGTATTGTCTTCTTCATAAGCGTTTACTTGTCAAAAAGTTCTTTCAAGGGCGTGTCCACGTATTTGAGTTTCACTCCGAGACCGCTCTTGAGCTTTACGGGAGCGAAGAGGTCAATCGTGTACTCGTCCAGGTTGAAGGTCGCGGCATACTTCATAATCGTAAGTATCGATACACCGGGGCTCAGGGTTATGTTGCCCGTAAGGGTGTATTTGCCTTCGCAGTGGCCTTCAAGGGCAATAGGATCTACACTAAACGTGCCAACCTCCTGGCCGAGGCGGCAAAGGCGGCCGTTCGCGCCGTCTATCTTGAGGTACATCGCCGGATTGTCGACGCCGAGGGTCAGCTTGACATCTATGCTCTTGAGCCCGGAAGGGACTATCGAGTCTATCTTGTAGGAGGTGAGTTTTATGTTCTTGACATTCTTGATGTCGGAGCATCCAGAGAGGGCAAGGCATGCAATCAGGGCGGCTGCTATTATCCTTATGAACTTCTTCATTTTCTTTTGGCAATGTTTCAAGCCGTAAATTTAGACAAAAAAGCCGGATTTCAGGCCAGTTTATATAAAATTTGGCATCTGATTCACTATGGATTCTCCTTCATATAACCACCCAAGATTAATAGTGGTATTTTTTTATTAGACGAAAGAATTCTTTGCAAGCCTCACTTTCGTCATCACTTAAAAACAAAGTTTTTTCACCACCTCTTCCTGGTTCACAATAATAAATTCTCCACCTCCCATCATACAATTCTTGAATGATTAAACCGCAACAGTCCAAGCAATGAAATATTTTGAAAAAATAATTCAGGCTTAGAATGCAGATACCGCTGCGGTCAAGAATAGCACTTCTTCTATTACGTGGCAACGATTTATGATAGTCCTTGACTGCCTTTTTAAGTTGACGATAATTCATAATCAAAGCGGGAGCAAATATCTATTATTAATATAATACTGAATATCATGATTCGGAAAGAAGAACTGAGTGCCTCCACCGGGAGAAGCAAACCAGAATGACCCCGCTGCTATTCCTCTCTGAACGGGGATCGGCTCCATTACCAGATATCGATTATAAGGTGCATTTTTTGACACTAAGGGCAAACCTCTTTCTGAAAAATTAGTTCCTTCTGGTGCTGCAAAACTTCCATCAGGATTTCCATATCTATCAATTATCGTCCCTGGCTCTAAGGTGTCATCGATGGGCGCACCTTTAAATCCATTCTTCGGCGGGTATGCCTTCATCCCATCAAAGGGATTTATTCCTTGTATTAAACACGTCCCGAGAGTTGAGCTTACACCTATGGCTGCCCCCATAGCTATACTCTGCCCAATACCATCAAAGGAATTGATAAACGCATCTGCAAATGATTCACCCGCGAGTATTCCATAAGTCGTTCCGCCGGAAATATGTCCAGCAGCAGAGGAAACTACAGAAGCCGCAACTGCTTTTGCTATAGGACTTGTTAGAATTGTACCATTAAACCAAAGAGGCATACTAGTACTTACATATGATCCTGCGTACGCACTTACAGCTCCAGCCATTGCGCCGGAGATTGTCAGTTTAACTGTGGTATTCCAGTCAAGCTGATCAATACTTGAAAAGTTTTTCCCTGTTTGTGCAACAAGCGAATTGTTGAAAGAAGTCAATGCGCCAGCCCCGGCTCCAGCAAGTAGCAGGGCACCTCCCCCCGAGAAAATGCCTGCGGCCGCAACGCCAGCCCCTCCTATAGCGCCCGTGACTGCAGTGGTAGCGCCCTGCCAGAAACCATTAATATTATCCAAATTCGAGAGGATATTAGCAGTCCCTCCAATTATTGCTGCTCCCACAATTATACAGCCAATCACCAAGGCAGAAGTCACAACGAACTCTCCACTTTCATCGGTATATTTCAGCGGGTTGTTCAGCGCATAGGAGTAGCGGTTAAAATTCTGTGTGAAGTCGGGGGACTGGACATGGGGGTCGGGGCTGAGGAATCGTCCGAGGAACGGATCATAGAGTCGGGCGTTCATGTTGATGAGCCCGAACCATTTCAGATGTTCATGTCCGGTAAATCCTCTTCCAAGGAACAATTCCGGCTCGTCGTCGGGAGAGTAAATCTCAAGGGTCTCTGGATTACGTAGCCTACCCCAGGGGTCATAGCTGTACTCTGCGACAAGATTGCCGTCCAGGGTTGCAATATGTGTGATATTTCCAAGATAGTCCCTGCCGATGTTGTACGCTGTCCAGTTGCCGTTGTCCGCTTTCTGATATACCATCGGCGCTGAATATGCATCTCCGCCAAGATACAGACGTTCAGTTGTTTTTAACGGAGTTTGTTCATACTCATATCTGCCGCCGATGTAATAGCGGGTAAGTAACTGAAATGCGCCGTGAGTGATATTCATTTTTATCCTGTCTCCGTTACCGTTGTAAGTAAAAGCCGCGCTTCTACTTCTTCCTGTCAGAACTGACGGGCGGCTGTAGGAAGTATAGGAAAGACTCTGCTGCGCGCTAGGCGCAAAATCCTCATCCTCAACTATCATGGAGGTTATCCGATAGGGATGTGAAGAGCTGTCGTAGACCATAGTGCCGACACCATCCATCGATAGGATATTGCCTTTGTTGTCGTACTCTATCTCCCGATTACCGATAGTGACAAGACGGTCGAGGCTATCGTACCCGAAGGTCTCTGTCTGCCCGTTGATGTTGTCAGTTCTTGAAAGCAGATTCCCTGTCGCCACGTTGAAATTGTATGCGAAGTTCTGCAAGTCTCCACCATCCATCTTCCGATATGTGGGCATGCCAAAGGCCGTGAAACCGTATTCGCGGGTGATGCCGCCAGTTGTAATGGCTGTAACCAAGCCCAGGTCATTCTCGCTTGTAATGCTCCATACAACAGTATTGTCGGGAAGGGTGATTCCCGTGTTGTGACCGTTACTGTAAGAGTAAGACTCCGTCGTAATCTGGCCATCCTGGCTTGTGTACTGCACGCTGGATATGCCA
>JAKSJS010000099.1 GCA_024398155.1 Bacteroidales bacterium
TCTTCACGGTATTCTCGGACGGCAAGGTCTACAACAGGAACTATCCCATCGACTCCCGCCACTTCAGCCTCCAGGGTGACCTCAGCACAATATGCTCCGAAACTGGCGGTAAGCTCCTCTTCTACTACGTCAATTTCCCTACTGCCGACTCCCAGAATGAGGCGGGAACCTTCATGCAGGGCCTCTGCGAAAGCTCCGACGGAGTCTATCAGGAGCTTTTCGACCCGATTGCGATGTGCGGGTCCATATTCGACCATTTCAACATAGACCACGTAGACTACAACATAGTCTTCAGGAATCCTCCCCACAGGATCTATAACGGCAGGAAGCATCTTCTTGCGATAGAATGTCTCTACAAAGGTGAGACAGTCGCCCGTGGCGAGACTGAATATACAGGAGGCAGCTTCTACCGCCCTATAGTCGCCAACGGCCTTTCCCAGAAAGCCGTCATCCTCCAGGGCGTCGTAGTCGCCTTCATCCTTGCGATACTCGTGTACCTGATCTTCCAGCTGCTTGTCCCGAAGATCCGCCAGATAATCTTCAACCGCAAGTACGTCACGAAGTTCAAACATGAGAACATGGTTGTCGGCGGTGTCCTTGTCGGCCATGAGTGCTATTACTGCAAGGCTCCCTTTGTCGAGGGCGACGAGATAGTCGCCAAGTGCAAGCACGTCATGCACAAGACCTGCTGGGACGAGAACGGCTATCACTGTCCCGAATACAGCCGCAACTGCAAGGACGGCTCCCATTATTACAACCCCCACAACCTCCTCGATCCCGGCAACGCACTCTTCCACATGAAGTGGATACTCGGTGCTGTCTTTGCCGGTCTCTTCTCGTGGGTCATCTTCTCGATTTCGAGCAATGACTTCTCGATAGCGATAATCGAGAAGATAATGTTCGCCATAAACAACATAACTCCCGGCTCGAAAGAGGCCTCGGAGTTCTATACCAACCATATAGCAGAACTCAACCAGCTGCCTTCGTTCGGACTTTACATAGGCTTCGCGCTGACATGCGCCCTCTCGGTGATGACAGTCCACCGCAAGGGCTGGTGGCGTACGGCACTTGACGTGCTCGCCCGCGGCATTGCCGGCGGCATCTGCGGCTACATCTGCTTCCTCGCCGGAAGCATCATCTGCATCATCCTCGACATTGACAAGGCCTACCTCATCGACTGGGTACCCTGGGCAGTAACCGGCTTCCTCGTAGTCGTCCTCTCGACTTTCGGCACGAGGATCAAGATGCGCAAGAACCTGATTTACGGAGCTGTGGCTATAGGTATGATCTCGATGCTCCTTTGGGATGTCATATTTGTCGGGAGGGGAACCGACTACCGTCTGCTCCTTCTGCTGAGCCATATCTGCTTCACCATCGGCATCGCCCTCAGCGTAGCCAAGGCCTCCCCGAGGTCCGAGCGCTTCTACTTCCATGTCGGCGGGGCGATGAAGGAGATGGATATTGCAATCTACAAGTGGTTTGAAGCCAACACCAACAGGGTAGTGACGATAGGCCGCTCGGTCGACTGTGACCTCGTGATGTCCTGGGATATGGCCGGCGACATAGCCCCCGTCCAGGCAAGGCTCACCAAGAAAGGCGGCCATGTCTACATCACTCCTCTCGAGGACGGCGTACGCGTCAAGGGCCGCAACATAGCTCCCGATAAGACCAAGTGTCTCTATCATGGCACCAAGTTCGTCATCGGCAAGACAGAATTCATTTACCAGGAAAAAGATATCTAGAAATGAGACGCCAAGTACTGGTCATATTACTCTCCCTTATACTCCTGCCCCTCCAGGCCCAGAGCCTGAGGACCGTGAAGGGACTCGTCGCCGACGAGTCCGGTTTCGCGGTCGCCGGCGCTGTCCTGAAAGTCAATGGATATGACGGGACGTTCACTTCCGACAGAATGGGACGTTTCGAATTCAAGGTCCCCTTCTCCTCTACGACAATAACCGCCTACAAGGACGGATATCCTGCGACAAAGGTCGAGATAAACGGCACTTATGTTCTTGTACGCCTTCTCAAAAGCCTGCCTGTAGAGCATCCTGTTACAGAAAAGGTGGCTCCGGAACCCGTTGAGACCAAGCCTGCGGAGACCCGGCCTGAGCCGTCTCAACCCGATAAGTCAAAGCCGGAAAAGACGAAACAGGAAAAGGCTCCCGCTACCGGCAGATTCTCCGACAAACCCGGTTTCTCCTTCGCGATTGACCTTTCGTATGCCTACAATTTCCGCTATTCGACTGTAACCTGCACGAATATCGGCGAGCAGCTCTACGGGACCTTCCATCCCCTCGAGCTTACGGCCGGTTTCGGTTATCGCTTCAACAGCAACTTCACCCTTCTTGCCGGAGGCGGTTTCATGTACAATCTCGTGACACCCGACATGATGGACCCTGTCGATGAGGCGACTTATCCTGACGTCAAGGTCAGGAAGTGGGACATCCCTGCCTACCTCGCCCTCAAGGTCTCCTTCTGCAAGGGAGCCGTAAGGCCCCTCATCCTCGCCCAGGGCGGTATCTATGCGCTGAGCCTTGCCCCCTACGCCGACCCCGGTGCCGGAATGGCCGTCCGTACCGGAGGAACGACGGCAGTCAACATAATCGTCAGCGCCAAGAACAATCCCTGGCAGTACTTCACCCCCACCTCATACGAAGGATATCCCTTCTCGATATCCCCGTCAGTAAAGGTCGGCTTCAGCTTCTAGAAAAAGATCATGAAAAAATTCTGCATATATGTTTTGAGCCTTGTACTCACGTTCTCCTGCGTCAAGTACATTGTGCCGGAATCCGACCTCTCGCTCGAGGGTATGTGGGCTCCGGTCGAGGAGGGCTCCTGCACCGACAAATACCTGGAATTCAGGATGGGGAAGTGCTATACCTACATAACGCCGAAGATCCTTTATGTCGGCGAGGGCAAGATATGGGGATGCCATATCGATGACTTCTACCTCATGTCCGCCGAAGAGTACTTCATCAAGGACGGCAAGCTCGTAATCGGCGGCAGCAACGTAGGTGATGTCCGCTTCGATGGGGATGATATGGTCTGCATAGGCGGCAATCCCTTCCAACAGATAACAGAACTTACCTCGGACGTCTATAAGTCGAGAGCCATATCCCAGCTGACTATCCTATACCACGGCACCCCTGTCCATAAGACCGGAGAAGAGGACTTCGTTCTCAACCTCCTCTGCGGTGATGTCGATGAGTTCGATGTCGTAATAACCCCCTCGGACGCGGTCGACAGAAGCCTGTTCTGGTATTCCGACTCTCCCGAGGTGGTCTCTGTCTCCCAGGACGGATCGATAATAGCGAACGGCAACGGCGAGGCCTGGATCAATGTCTACTCGAAGAACGATTACGAGGTAAAGGACCGCTGCAAGGTCGTCGTCTCGACTTTCCTCGCGAGGAACGGCGTCGCGAACAGCTACATAGCCCCCCGCTCCGGCCACTACATCTTCCCCGCAAAAAGGAACACGCTCAATAATGACGGCGAACTCGAATATGTCGACCACGCCAGCCTTCTCTGGGCAACATACAATACCGGCAAGGCTCCCGCTGCGGACGGTCTCGTAAAGAACGTATTCTACGACGAGAACGAGAGAATGATATCCTTCGATCTTGATTTCGGTGATGCCAAGGGCGGAAACGCAGTGATTGCAGCAATGGACGCTTCGGACAAGGTAATATGGTCCTGGCATATATGGGCGGCAAGAGGATTCGACCCTGATGCCCATGCAGAGGCTTATATGCTGGACGGTGACAAGGTCGGTCCTGTATGCATGGACCGTAACCTAGGATCCCTCAGCGCTTCGGTCGGGAATGAAAACGAATCTTTCGGTCTGTTCTACCAGTGGGGTCGCAAGGACCCGTTCCTCTGCGCAGTCGGCAAGACGAACTATTCTCCTGTTGCAAGCTATTGTCCTGCCGGATGGAATGTAGTCGTGGCCGACGGCGAGACAGGCACTGTCGACTATGCGGTAGCCAATCCTACGACCTTCATAACTTCCGCAGGAATAGGCTGGGTGACTGGCGGAATTTCCCAGGCTACGCTATGGAGCCCCTCCGAAAAGACTGTATTTGACCCCTGCCCTCCCGGTTGGAGGCTTCCCGGAATCGAGCTCTGGAAGACTCCAGGTGAGTCCGGGAACGGCCTTACTCCCTTCGTGGACAATGAAAACAGGGCCCTTCAGTTCCGTAACCTCGTATGGAATCCCGGTGGCTGGTATCCCGCCTCGGGCTATCTGTCCGGCAACCCCGGAATGATCACTGCCATCGGTTCCCTGTCCTATGTGTTCAGTGCCTCGACTTCGAATTCGGCGCCTCTCGCGCTTGAATTCTCCGTCTCGGCCACTCCGACGGTCAATTACTCCTCTGCTGTCGAGTTCGATTTCGGCTGTCAGGTGAGATGTGTCCTTCAAACTTCTGATGATGAGCTGATTGAATTATGAGAAGATTAGGAATAAAGATATTTCTGGCGATTGCTGCCGCGTCGCTTCTTTCATGTACGGAGGTCATAAAGCCCGAAGAACACATCGTTCCCGACGAGACTCCGGCTATCGAGGCCTTCTGGGCTTCGCTAGATGACCTGAACCGCACCGATCTCATTCTCAACTTCTACATGGGCAAGTGCTTCTCGTATTCCTGCGGAGGCCTCCATGTCGTAGAGGATAATATGATATGGAACTGCAGGAGGGACGACTGCCTCCTTAAGGGAATAAAGAAATATGCGGTCGAGGACGGTGACCTCATCATTGATGGCGAAATTGTCGGCAAGGTCTCTTTCGACGACAACGGCTCGGCCGTCATGATCACTATCGACGAGCATGAATACACACGCTTCGAGTTCTTTACCGGCGATCCCCATCCTACCGAAGAGGTTTCCGGCGTAAGTCTCGACAAACATTCCGTAAAACTGATTCCCGGCGGCGGAATCCACCTCCTGAAGACAGTCTATCCGGAAATCACTTTCGAGACGAAGTGCACCTGGCAGTCGACGACCCCGAGTGTCGCTACTGTCGACAACGAGGGCTTTGTAACCGCGTTGAACCCCGGCGAGACCGATATTGTCGTCACTACAAAGGTCGGCGGATTTACTGATTCCTGCCACATTATCGTCAATTCCGACCTCAGCGCTGCCGGAACAGCCAATTGCTATATCGTGCCTTCAAGCGGCTGGTTCTCCTTCGACGCCTCGGTCGAGGGCAACTCCCTCTTCAAGATAGAAGGCGCCGTAGAGGCTATTATCCTCTGGTCTGTGGGCGAGCAGAATGTCGTCCCGGAGCTCGACCACTCCGTTTCGATGTGCTCCTACAATCCCGACACCCGCAGGATATCCTTCTACGCCACCGGCGAAAACGGCAATACCGTAATCGCCCTCCGCGACGAGGACGGCAAGATCCTCTGGTCATGGCATATATGGGCGAGCATGAACTTCGAGCCCTCCCTTACAGCCCAGACCTACAACAATGAGGCTGGAGTCGTCATGGACCGCAACCTCGGAGCCCTGACGGTGAACTACGGAGCCATATCGACCTTCGGCCTTTCCTATCAGTGGGGCCGCAAGGATCCTTTCCCCGGCAGCTCTTCCAGGACGTCCGCGGCGAGCGGCTCGGTCGGCATGATGCAGTCTGCCGTAGCGGAAGGCTATGAGTGGAAAACCGAAAAGTCAGTGTCGGATTTCGACGAGTCGATTGCCAACCCGACAGTCCTGTATACTCCCAATGCCGGCAACTGGTATCCCGGCAGATATGACCTGTGGACTCCTGCGCTGAAGACAAGGAACGACCCCTGCCCTGCGGGATGGCATGTCCTGGACGGCGGCCCCGAGGGCTCCATCATGAAGGCTATAGGCGGCAGCGCCACTGATTTACTGCTTCCCAACACTGCTCTTGAATATTACAAGGATGCCGTCAATCTCGGCGGAATTGCCGGAGAGGATGCTGTAATATGGTATCAGTTCGTGGGCCGTATGGCTAACTTCAAGTATGAGTCTATGGGTTGGAAGGGCTATTATTGGACCAACACCCTTGAGCCTGCCTCCGAAGCCGAAGACGCTGACAACCCCATGGCCTATTGCGTATACTTCTACAGGAACGGCGGCGCGAAGGATGCGCGCCCCCATATCTACCTCGACGAGAAGCTGAAACAGTTCTATGCATGCCCCGTACGTTGTCAAAAGGACGTTAAGAAATGATGATGAGAAGATACATGATAATATTGTCTGCAGCGCTTTCGCTGCTTGCCTGCTCGCGGCCTGGCGATACTGACTATTCAGGACTTCGTGGCCGGTGGTATCCGGAGTATCCGGACATGCTTGTCGACAAGATAATCGAGTTCGACGGCGGTTCCGTAACGACTTACGTTTCCGACGACAAACATCCCGCTGAGGACGGCATAATCTGGAACTCTGCAGAAGAGGACTACAAGAGGCTCTCTTCTTCCCGCTATTCCATATTGGATGGTGAACTTATATGCAGCCCTGACAATCTCGGCACCATATCCCTCGAGGGAGGAGTCCTATACGTGAACGGAAGGCACTACAACAGGCTCCAGGGCTTCAATTCCGCTTACTACAGCACAATCGAGCTCGAGGCCCTTGACAGGGCTACGGAGGACTCGGAGCTTGTCTTCGAGATGGAACTCTCCGGTGATCCTTCCTCCCATGAGCTCGGCTATACTGTCATCAATCCGATTCCGGGCTATCCTGAGGTCGGGATAAGCTATGACTGTGACTGGATATACAACTGCTTCACAGCAGACGGCAAGGTGCGTTTTTCAGTACCTGAATTCACCGGCAGCGCAGGCTCCGCAATGAAGAGGACAGGGCGGATTACTATCACCTACAAGTATGCCGAGCCGGTGTATGTTTCAGTCACCCAGAATTCGCTGTTTTAGGCGTCTGTGATGAAGATATCCGGCGAAATAGTGAAAATAATTTTGCTGGGTAAAAAATAATATATACCTTTGCAGTCCCATTTTAATGGGCAATAGGTTTTGGTGGGTTCGTATAACGGTTAGTACTCGAGATTTTCATTCTCGCA